>NZ_JBVHTA010000004.1:0-275794 GCF_055566095.1 Streptomyces sp. NPDC027962 | reverse complement strand
TCCACACCCCATCTACTTTTCTCTTCTTTGTCTCCCCCCCCCCCCCCCCCCCCCCCCCCCCCCCCCCCCCCCCCCCCCCCCCCCCCCCCCCCCCCCCCCCCCCCCCCCCCTCGCCCCTTGCCTGTGGTCATGCACGCCCCGGTGGGGGAGGCGCCGGCCAGTCCGCAGACGTCGCTCCCCGCCCCGCTGACCAGCACCAACACCCACCGGTCGGTTCACGAATCTGCAACGGCTGTGACCGACTCGCACACCTGACACCCGTTCGGACCTTGGACAATGTGAGTTCCTCACCTTCGAATTAGCGTGGAAGTAAGGCACCGCCGGCCTGACCACGAAAGAGGAACCGTCATGAAGGTGTCATCTGCTACGCCGCTTTGTGCTCTGACCCTGCTCACGCTCATGGCCGGCGTGCCAGTTGCCCACGGGGACACGGCGGCGGCGCGCGACCAGGACCGAGACAACCGGCCGAAGGCGGAGACTATTACGGTGAGCTCCCGGCCGGCCGGCACATCAATTCCCCCTGGTCACAGTGCAGACCTGTTCGATGAGAAGGGTAATCGGGTGGGGTTCTCCGCGACCATCTGCAGTCCCGTCTCATCGAACCCCACTACGATCCTGTGCCACGGGTCCTATGTGCTGGAAGGCAAAGGCGAGATCACATGGGAGAATGCCAACCGCGGCCAAGCGACTCCGTACTTCACCGCAATCACCGGGGGGACCGGAAGGTTCTGCGAGGCTCGCGGGCAGATCCGAGTGATTCGTACCCAATCGGAGCCTGGAGGCGGCCTCTCCCAACTGCAGGTGATCACCGGACGCAGGTGCCCTGTTTCTGCTTGATTGCAGACACCATGTCGGGGCCGGTGAGAGCGGCCCACGAACAAGAGACCGCGTCCTGCGCCGGGTCGACTCCGGCGGACGCGAGTGGGAGATCCCGGTGAGCAGGTTGCACGGGATGGCGGAGGAAGAGCGATGACGACAAGCACCCAAGAGGAGAGCGCGGAGCGCATGGCCCCTCACCTGGAGGCGATGCGGGCCGGAGACGCCGCTGCCGCAGGACTGTGCGCCAGGTAGAGCTGCTGCCCACGTAGCCCTCCATCCACGACTTCTCCGGCCTGGTCGCCGCGATCGGCCGGCACCGCGTCAACCCCCCCGCAGATCGGCGCAGTCGTCGACAACGCCTGGCGGGTGGCCGGCCTGATGCGTACCGTCGTCCGCCTGCGGCCGCTGCCCGCCCGCAGCGCCCTGTTCGGCGCGGGCCTGGCCGTCGCCTACAGGGCGGCGGCAGGCGAAGGCATCGACGCCCCCTACGGGGCGCTGGTAGACCTCGCCCGCGATTTCGACACCGGCCGGTGCGACGCGTATGGCGCAGTCGGCCGCATCAGCTCCTGGCGCATCTGAGCTCACCGCAAGACATGTCTCTCGCCGTGCGCCGCCGTACGCTGGCCGTCTCGGGGCTGTATCGGAGGTTTCGTCATGCCCCATCCCACGTGGTCCCGCGCTATCAGCTTCGGCCTGGTCACGATCCCGGTCAAGGTCGTCGACGCCACCGAGAACCACGACATCTTGTTCCGGCAAGTACACCCCGAGGACAAAGGCCGGATCCGCTACCGCAAGATCTGTGAGCTGAACGGGAAGCAGTTGTCCGACGAGGAGATCGTCAAGGGCTACGAAGTCGCGAAGGACACGCTGGTGGCGGTCAGGGACGAGGACCTGGGGACATGCCGCTGCCGACGGCGAAGGCGATCGAGATCGCCGTGTTCGTCCGCGTCGAGTCGATCGACCCCGTCCGGATCGGGGACTCCTGCTACCTCGAGGCAGGCGGCCAGGTCGCTGCCAAGCCCGACAAACTCCTGTGCCAGGGGTAGTTGATGGACAGCGCGCTGGCCGATGTGGTGCGGGAGAGCGACGCCTTCGGGGCGCTGTTCTACGTGCTGTCCCCAGGGGGAGATGCGTTGTGGCTGACCGTGATGACGGGGGCCCCGCACGAGATTGCCGCCCCGTGGACGCGGGTGGGCCTGAATGATCCGATGCCGGTGGCCGACGCCGTGCGCGAGCGGTGCCTGGTGTGGATCGGCGGTCAGGAGGAGATGGCGCGCCGGTACCCGCGTCCGGCGCTCGTGCTGCCGTACGATTTCGCGCTGGCAGCCGCCCCGCTCGTCTCAGGTACCACGGTGTGGGGCGGTCTGGTGCTTCTGTGGCCGGGCACTCGTTCGCCGCGGCTCAGTCCTCATGAGCGCGATGTCATCGAGGCGGGCTGCCGCCGTTTGGGCCGTCTCATGCAGCAGGCGGCGGATGGTGGTGATCCGGTGCTGCCGGCTGAGAGGGTGCGGACGTTGCCTCCGCCGGCCGCCCCTGCCCTGTCACCCGGGGAGGCAGCGGCGGTCGCGGCATTCCTCGAGCGCCTGCCCGGAGGGGTGTGTGCGCTGGACCTGAACGGCCGCATCACCTTCATCAGCCCGGCGGCGGCCGACCTGGTCGGTGCCGACCGAGCCGACCTGCTGGGTGCTCTGCCTTGGGAGGCGTTGCCGTGGATGGACGTTCCCCAGGTCGAGGACCGCTACCGGGCCGCACTGGTCAGCCGCCGGCCCCAGGCCTTCACCGTCCTGCGCCCTCCGGACGTGTGGTTGTCCTTCGAGCTGTACCCGGACTCCTCCGGCATCAGCGTCCGCATCACGCCCAGCGACCCGTCCGAGGGTGCTCAGGCATCGATGCCGGTGACTGCCGCGGGCCCCGGCCGCGCCACCGTGCTCTATCACCTGATGCATCTGGCGGCCACGCTCACCGAGGCTGTCGGCGTCAAGGACGTGGTCGAGCAGACCGCCGACCAGCTCCTGCCGGCCCTCGGCGCCAAGGCCATGGCGCTGATGGTCGCCGAGGACGGCCGTCTGAAGATCCGCGGCTACCGCGGCTACAGCGCCGACCTCATGGATCGCTTCGACGCCATCCCCCTGGACACGGACACCCCCGACGGCAAGGTATTCGCCACTGGTACCCCGAGCTTCTACGCCACCTTCGCCGACCTCCAGCGCGACTACCCTCACGCCGTTCACCAGGACCAGATGGCCGCATGGGCCTTTCTGCCGCTGATCGCCTCCGGCCGCCCCATCGGCACTCTCGTCCTCGCCTACAACCGGCCCCGCACCTTCCCCCCAAGCGAACGCGCAGTCCTCACCTCACTGGCCGGCCTGGTCGGCCAAGCCCTCGAACGCGCTCGTCTCTACGACACAAAGCACGACCTCGCCCACCGTCTGCAGGCCAGTCTGCTGCCCCACACTCTCCCCGACTTCCCCGGCCTGCAGATTGCTGCCCGCTATCTGCCGGCCGCCCAGGGCCTGGGCATCGGCGGCGACTTCTACGACCTCATCCGCCTCGACGAGCACACCGCAGCCGCAACCATCGGCGACGTGCAAGGCCACAACGTGGACGCCGCCGCCCTCATGGGACAGGTCCGCGCCGCCGTCCACGCCCACGCCACTGTGGGCGCACCCCCGGACCACGTCCTGGCCGCCACCAACCGCCTCCTCACCGACCTCGACCCGGGCCTGTTCACCAGCTGCGTCTACACCCACCTTGACCTCGCCCGCAGGCGCGCCTGCCTCGCCACCGCCGGCCACCCCCCACCACTGCTACGCCACGCGGACGGACACATCGAAGTCCTGCACGTGTCACCCGGCCTCCTGCTCGGCATCGACCCGGACGCCCGCTACCCGACGCTCGAATTCGCGCTTCCGCCCGGCTGCGTGCTCGCCCTCTACACCGACGGGCTCGTCGAAGCCCCCGGAGTCGACCCCGACGATGCCACCGCCGCCCTCGCCGGACTCCTCGAACACGCCGACCCCACCGACCTCGACGCCATGGCCGACACCCTCATCCGACACGCCCCCACCGCCGGCGACGACATCGCCCTTCTCCTCCTCAGCCCCCAGCAGGCAAGCGATTGATGAGCACGCTGGCCGGGACAGTCGTCACGGAACTGACGGATGCTGTCACCGGAGCGGGCCGCATTCCTCGTACGGTCGCGACAGGTGGGGGGACGACAGCGACATCGCCATGTCGAGGTAGTGCACCCCGGCCGCATCGGGGGATGATGGCCCCATGACGAATGCGGCACCGGCCATCATCCTCGTCCGCGGCGACATCACCGAGCAGCAGGTCGACGCCATCGTCAACGCGGCGAACTCCTCGCTGCTGGGTGGCGGGGGCGTCGACGGCGCCATCCACCGCAAGGGCGGCCCCGAGATCCTCGCCGAGTGCCGGGCGCTGCGCGCTTCCCAATACGGGAAGGGCCTGCCCACCGGGCAGGCCGTCGCCACGACGGCCGGCCGCCTGGACGCCGCCCACGTCGTTCACACCGTCGGCCCGGTGCACTCCAGGTCGGAGGACCGCTCGGCGCTCCTCGCCTCCTGCTACCGCGAGTCGCTGCGCACGGCCGCCGAGTTGGGGGCGCGCACCGTGGCGTTCCCCGCCATCTCGACCGGCGTCTACGGCTGGCCGATCGACGACGGCGCCCGCATCGCGATCCGCACGGTCCGCGAGACGGCCCCCGAGCCGGTCGCCGAGGTGCGCTTCGTACTCTTCGACGAGCCGGCGTACCGGGCCTTCGAGTCCGCCCTTGCGGCGATGCCCTGAGCGGGCCGGTCCGAGGGCAGATACCGCACGGTGCCAACCAGACGGGTCTCGCCCATGGAGCGCCCGGCCACCCGCACGTCGAGGACGGCGTCGCTCATGGTGTGCGCCGGCACGGCCGGCCCGTTACCGGCGCGGGCGTATGCGACCCACACCACGGCATTGGGTTCGGCGTCCAGGTCGCCCGCGATCACGGCGTTCGCTTCGGCCGTCATCACGGCCCGGCCGTGCTCGTAGTCGTAGCGATCCGGAATCGTCCCGGCGGGGCCCACGCCCACGCCCCTACGGCGTCCCGTTGCTCACCTTCGGTGCATGCGCTGCGCATGCTGCCGCAGCAGTGGGGTTCTCGGACGAGTGGGTCGCCGAGCTCACCGCCAAGTACCCGGCTCAAGCTCATCGGCGAATAACTCCGCCGGGTCCGACGCGCCTCGCGACCGTCTGCCGCGCAAAACGGCACCGGAGCCGGTGCGTCGCGAGTTGGGTGGGGCTGGACGGTCGGAGTGCTGTAGGCGCCGCCGCTCCCGAACACCACGATCGACGACAGGTGCCGGCTGGGCCGAGACAGTTGCCTGAGCGCTCGAGCGTTTGTCCGGGCCATGTAACGCACTGCGAGCGCCAGTTGGCGAAGCGGGGTCAGTCGAGCCGCTCAGTCATACGGTGGTGACGGGCACTCGGCGCTCGTTGCCCCTTCCTTCAGTGTGCGGTTCCGCGATGCAGGGCCGGCTCCCTGCGCGTTGTCGTTGCGTACACAACGCAGGGCTCTGACGCGCGCCGCTGCGGCGGCGAGACGCAGGTCACATCCGTCCATGTCACACGGGGGCGGGCTGCTCCGTCTCAGGGGGTGTAGCCACTGTCGAACACGGAGGAGCGCATCATGGACGCGCGACTGAACTACTTCACCGACCCGACTGCCGGCAAGGCCTTCAAGCACATCATGTCGGTGGGTGAGGTGATCAAGGAATCTCCGCTGCCGGCCGCGACGCAGGAGCTGGTGGCGCTGCGCGTGAGCCAGATCAACGGCTGCGCCGTCTGTATCGACATGCACACCAAGGAGGCCGCCGCTGCAGGCGAGACCTCGGTGCGGCTGAACCTCGTGGCGGCGTGGCGGGAGGCCATGGTCTTCACCGATGCCGAGCGTGCCGCCTTGGAGCTGGCGGAGCAGGGCACCCGGATCGCGGATGCTGCCGGTGGGGTCACGGACGAGGTGTGGGTGAATGCCGCCAAGCACTACGACGAGGGGGAGCTCACCGCCCTGGTGCTCCTGGTCTCCGTCATGAACACGGCGAACCGGCTGAACGTCATCGCCCAGCAGCCGGCCGGCAACTACGAAGCCGGGCAGTTCCACTGAATGCCGCCCGGCAGATCACAACAAGCCGCCTGCGCCGACGAGCTCAGCCGGGTGGGAGTACTTCAGGGGAGGGGCGTCGGCGTGAGCAAGGTCGAGGACTTCGAGGAGCTGAGGCCGCTGCTGTTTTCGATTGCCTACCGGATTCTGAGCAGCGTGACTGAGGCCGAGGATGCGGTGCAGGAGACGTGGCTGCGCTTTGACGGCTCGGCGACCCGGCCCACTTCGGCCAAGGCTTTTCTGTCGGCCACGGTGACACGGATCTCGATCGATGTGCTGCGGTCTGCGCGGGTGCGGCGGGAGCAGTATGTCGGGCCGTGGTTTCCCGAACCGCTGCTGAGCGATCCGTATCAGGATCCGGAGCGGTCGGTGGAGCTGGCCGACTCGGTGTCGATGGCGGCGCTGCTGCTGCTGGAGGTGTTCGCCTTCGGGTTCGACGAAGTCGCCGCGGCGGTGGGGCGTTCGGAGGCGGCATGCCGGCAGCTGCTGGTGCGGGCACGGCGGCATATGGAGGCCGGGCGGCCACGGTTCGCAGCGGACCGTCAGGAGCGGCAGGAGCTGGCGGCGCGGTTCTTCGAGGCGCTGAAGAACGGCGATGTGGGCGGGCTGCAGGATCTGCTGGCCGCCGACGTGCAGCTGGTCGGGGACGGCGGAGGCAAGGCGCCGCAGCTGGCCAAGGCCGTCATGGGTGCGGAGAACGTGGGCCGGTTGCTGGGCGCGTTCTTCCCCCGGCTGATCCGGATCGGCGTGACGTGCGAGCCCCTCGAGGTCAACGGCCAGCCCGGCGCGATCTTCCGCGACCGGGACGGCAAGATCCTGAACACGCTGATCCTCGAGGTGCTCGACGGGCAGATTCAGACCGTCCGAGGGGTGAACAACCCCGACAAGCTGGGCCACCTCGGGCCGGTCGCCGACGCCTGGGCCATCGACCGCGAGGTGAAGGAGGCCCGGCGGATGAACGGACCTCGACCGCGATGGAGCGCACACGTGACGAAGGGCCCGCCTCTTGCGGCGACGGGGGACCTGGTCACAGGTGGATGATGACCAGGGCGGTGTCGTCGGTGTTGCCGGCCGGGGGGATCAGCTCGGCCAGCAGGGTGTCGGCGAGGGTGTCGGCGTCGGCTGTCCCATGGCGGGCCAGGCAGTCGGCGAGCCGCTGCAGACCGGTGTCGATGTCTTCGCGGCGGCGTTCGATCAGTCCGTCGGTGTAGAGGACGAGGACGGCGCCGTCGGTGAAGGCGCTCTGTGCTTCGGGCCTTGGGGCGTGCTCGGGGCGGGTGCCCAGCGGGGGGTCGGTGGCCTGGTCGAGGAACTCGACAGTGCCGTCGGCGTGGAGCAGCGCGGGCGGGGGATGGCCGGCGCTGCTGTAGGTGAGGGTTCGGTCGGTGCAGTCGATGACAACCTGTACCGCGGTGGTGGACTCGGCGCCGTCGACGGAGCGGGCGTACAGGCCCAGTGTGTCGAGGGCCGCTGCGGGGCCGTCGGCCACGCGTACGGCGGCACTCAGTGCGCTGCGGAGCTGACCCATGACGCAGGCCGCGGGCAGGCCATGGCCGACGACGTCGCCGACGGCCACCGCGATGCGGTCTTCGGGCAGTTCGGCCAGGTCGTACCAGTCGCCGCACACGTTCAGGGCGCCGACGGCGGGCCGGTAGCGCACGGCTGCCCGGCGGAGGCCGACCGGACCGGGGGCGGGCAGCATCGCCGCCTGCAAGGTCAGTGCGACTTCACGTTCGCGGGCGTGGGCCTGGCGCAGCCGCTCGTTGACCTCCTGCAGTTCGCGGGCGCGGGTGTACAACTCGGCTTCCAGCACCCTGGCCTGGTCCCCGCCGTCCCGGCCGCCGCGGGCGCGGATCAGCTCGGTGACCTCCTCCACCCGGAGCAACAACAGCACCACACGCCCGTCCGGGCCGAAGACGGGGGTGTTGACCGGACTCCAGTACCGTTCCTCCCACTCGCCGGGCCGCTCGGGGTCCTCGATGTCGTAGCGCTGAAGCGCCATGGCATCGCGCTCCCCGGTGGTTGTCACCCTCCGCAGCGACACCTCCAGGTTGCGCATGCCGGTCGCGCCTGGGTCGTTGGGATTGTCGGGGAAGACATCGAATAGGTACCGGCCGACCACCTGGTCGCGTGTTCGGCCCGACATCTGCAGAATCGCATCGTTCGCATCCACGTACACGAGGTCGGTGGTGAGCAGTGCCACCCCTCCCGGCAGAGCCCGGAACACTGCCGCGTAGTCGACCCCGGAATGCGTCACGTCAGGTCCCAGACGCGGCTGACGCCTGCTCGGCGGGCAGAGCGAGCGGCCCCGGCGGCGAGCGCGGCCCCGGTTACCAGAGGGGTCGAGGACATGGTTCTCCGAAACGTCGGCACAGATCATCGGTACGGACAACGATCGATCTTGCAGCTGTGGCTGGTGAGGTGACGGGGCGAAACGCCGCTCATGTCATTCGGATGAAGGAACCACCGCACCGGAGATCCACAGCCGCAGGCCGGCCTCGGCGTCCCGTTCCGTGGCGGCGGTCGCGATCTCCCGCGCCGGCGGTGCTTCGTGGTGCACGGTCACGTAGGTGCGCAGCCGGCGCGTGGATTGCGCAGCTGCCGATCGGCGGAATCAGCCACGATGCCCTGAGCTGCTCGCGTTCTACGATTACCCCGCCGAGCACTGGATCCACCTGCGGACCACGAACCCCATCGAGTCGAGGTTCTCGGCCGTCAAGCTCCGCACCAAGGTCACCCGCGGCGCCGGCAGCCCGGCCGCGGCCCTCGCCATGGTCGTGGACCACGGCGGTCACCTCAGGATCACTCTCAATGCTGCACCGACGTTCTCCCGCTCTTGTCAGGGACGCCGCTGTCGGCCGATCGGGGTTTACCATGTGAAAAGTTCTTCAATTTCGCAGGTGATGGAGCGTGGCGGTGGGCGGTTTCGCTGAGGCGGCGCGGGAGCGGGTTCGTCAGGCTCGGGCTCGGCTGCAGGCTGCTTCCGAGGCGGATGACGTCTACGAGGTGTCGCTTGCGGCTGACGAGCTGGAGGACGCGTTGCGGGTGGCTCGCAAGCACAGGGTGGCACTGGAGGATGGGGTGAGTGAGGGATGACTGCGGCTCCGGTTCCGCTGTATCAGGCGAAGGCCGAGTTCTTCCGGATGCTGGGGCACCCGGTGCGCATTCGGGTTCTCGAGTTGTTGCAGGACGGGCCGCTGCCGGTACGGGACCTGCTGACCGCGATCGACATCGAGCCCTCGAGCCTTTCACAGCAGTTGGCAGTGCTGCGCCGCTCGGGCATCGTCCGGGCGACCCGGGAGAGTTCGACGGTGGTCTACGAACTGGCCGGCGGGGATGTTGCCGAGCTGCTCGCAGCCGCCCGCCGCATCCTGTCCGTGCTGCTGACCGGCCAACAGGAACTTCTGGCCGAGCTGCGTCTGGCGGAGAAGGAAGCCTCCTGATGAAGGCCGGCCGGCATGTGCCGGCGGGAGCAGGGGCACAGGCCGGCGAGGCCATGCGCTGCTGCTCGTGATGCTCTGGCTTCGTGTTCTTCAGAAGCCGCTGACTGGGACGACTGTGAGGGATGACGTGGCGCGCAGAGCAAAGCGCGAAGAGCAGGACCTGGAGAAGTGGAAGGAGCGCGGTGTGATGCTGCGCGTCTTCGTGTACGTCTTCGCCACCCACTTGTTCGCCGGTTTCGTCTGGCTCCTGTTCTACGTGGGAGAGCACGCGCAGAAGTGACACATCGGCCGGCTACTGCCCCGAGGGCCGGGCAGCCGGCCCGGTCCGTCCGTCAGGCACGTCGCCGGTCACGGCAATGCAGCCGTTGTCGCCTTTCGGATGTGACGATCGGCAGCGGTAGTCCGACCCTGCGAGTGCGCCTGGCGTCCGGTCTCGCGAGGGTGCGTGCTGATCAGCAGAATTGACAGGCTACCGGCTTCCCGCGGCGGGAGTGGCGATGAGGGAAGGCGAGCAGGGGAGCGAAGGTGACGCTGCGGGCCCCGTGGGCGGTGAAGCGCGTGCGGCGCAGTTGGCGGCCGAGCGCCGGCTGGTGGAGCGGTTCGGTGACGTGATCCCTGACCGGGTCGAGGACGGTTTTCCGGGCGGGACAGCGGACCTGGTGACCGCCGTCGTCGCGGCAAGTGCCGGAGCGCCGGAGCAGCTGAGCGATCAGGACGTGCTGGATGTCTTGATGCTGCACGGCCGCCTGCTGCAGCGGTTGGACGACGGGGCCGACAGGGTGCTGGGCGGGGCGGCAGAGCGGGGGCTGCCCCTGAAGGAGAACCCCGCGCGCTTGATGCACGAGCGTTTGACGCAGCGCTTGGACGAGCGGACCCGGCAGCTCTTGCAGCTGGCGGGTGGGTGGTGCATCCCACCCGAGCGCAGTGCCGCGGCTCTGGGCCGACGGATGCGCCCGGACCTGCGTCTGCTCGGCGACTGAACGCCGCAGCCGGCCGGCGGGTGCTTCCGCCGCCCGGCGGGAGCACCGGTCGCGAGGTCAGGCCTTCTTGAGGAACTGGGTCTTGAGTACAAGGCCCTTGACCTTCTTAGTGTTGCACTCGACCTCTTCGGCGTTGCTGGTGAGCCGGATGTTCTTCACCAGCGTTCCGCGCTTGAGGGTTTCCGATGTGCCCTTGACCTTGAGGTCCTTGGTCAGGGTGACGGAGTCGCCGTCCTGCAGCGGGGTTCCGTTGCTGTCCTTCACCACGATGTCGCTCATTGCTTGTCCTTGCCTGTCTGTCTGTGTGCGGGTGTTGCTGTTCAGATGCGGCCGGGAACGGCGGTGTTGTGCGGGCCGGGCCAGTCGTCGCTGCACCATTCCCTGACCTGTTCCCCTGCATGCCGGTGGGCGGCGAGGGCGGTGGGCAGGTCGGTGTGGACGTGGATCGGCGGATGGGTGGTGTCGGGGACGAGGGAGCCGTCGGCGGGGATCGCGGCGAGTTCCAGGCTCCGGCCTTCGGCGGTGAGCTCGCGAGATGCCTGGGCGACGGCGAGCTGGCCGCCGGCGGACCATCCGCGCAGTTCGGTGAGGTCGAGGATGACCGGGCCGGTGCCTCGCGCCAGGACCCAGTGGATGGCGCCGGAGAAGCGGTGCACGGCGTCGGCGCCGAGGAACCCGGCGAGGGAGAGGACGCCGAGGTTCTGGTGGGTGGTGTAGCGCCACTCGATGGTCATCGCTGCTCTTTCGCTCGTACCAGAGGGAGATTGATCCACACGCTCTTGCCGCCGCCGTCGGCGTCCTGCCGCAGGACACAGGTGCCGCCGGTGTCGGCCGTGAACTCGGCGATGGTGGCCAGCCCGCCGCTGCCGCCGGTGGCGGTGACGATGCCGGGGTGGTAGGGGTGGCGGTCGTGCACGGCGAAGGCCAGCGTGTCGTCGCCGGCGGCGAACGTGACGGTCAGACTCGGGGAGAGGGCGGCGGCGTGCCGGACGCTGTTGGTGACCAGCTCACTGAGGATCAGCAGCGCGGGCCCCATGGTGGGGTGGGCGGCGTGGATGCCCCATGAGGCGAACGCCATCTCGGCGGTCTGGCGGGCCAGGCGCACGGAGGCCGGCACGGTGGGTGCGGTCAGCACGTGACGGAGCGGCAGGTCGGAAGGCTGCATCACGCCTTGCCCTGCCTCTGCCGAGTGTGCCGGGGAGCCTGGGCGGCGGTGCTGTGGGTGAGACGGAAGCCGGTCACTGTCTGGGGGTGGATGCGTATGAGGCTGTCGTGCGGGCCGTGGACCCAGCCGTTAAGGGTGCGGCGGTAGTGGGCGGCCTCGTCGGGGTCGGTGATGTGCTCGGCCAGGCCGGTGGCCGTCACCATCCAGCCGGTGCCGCTCGGGGTGCGGATCTCGTCCGTCTCGTATGTGAGAGCGATTCGGCCCTCAAGTGCGGTGGCCTGGACGGGCGCGCGGACGATGAGGCGGCCGTACTCGAAGACGTGGACGGCCGGGCGCACCAGGGTGCCGCCGCGCTGGACGTGGATGAGCCGACCTTGTTGCGTGCCTTCCAGCAGCCACAGGGCTTCGGTGCCGGCGACCTCGATCATCTGGCGGTGGGAGGTTGGGGCGGTCATTTCGCAACCTCCTGGACCGCGGAACGATGTGGCTGGGACGGGACAGCGGGGATGACTCCGCTGCCCTGAAGGTGGACGCGGGCTGCGGCGATCGCCTCCGGGGTGGTGGCGTACTCGCGGCCCTGGCGGCGTAGCGGCTCCAGGAGGCCGACGGAGGTGAGGGCCTGGCGCTGGGCGGGCCGTATGCCGGACATCATCACCGCGATCCCGCGCCGGCCGAGCTTGTCGATCGCGTCCTTGAGGACGAGCGCGCCGGTGGCATCCACGGTGGTGATGCGGGACATGCGCAGGATCACCACGCGGACGTCCGCGACGTCGGACAGTTCGAGCAGGAAGCGGTGCGCGGCGGCGAAGAACAGCGGGCCGTCGATGCGGTAGGCGACGATGTGCTCGGCCAGCAGGGCGTGTTCCTCGTCGCTGTGCTCGCCGGGCAGGTCGGCGCGGAAGTCGACCTGGTCCATGCGGGCCTGCTGCGCCACTGCGCGCAGGGCCAGGGCGCCGGCCACCACCAGGCCGATGATGACCGCGTAGACGAGGTCGAGGACGAGTGTGGCCACGGCGGTGAGCACGAGGACGAGCGCATCCGAGCGGGTGGCCCTGGCCATCGCGCGCAGGGCTCCGACCTCGACCATGCGGATCGCGGTGGCCAGCAGGACACCGGCGAGCGCGGCGAGCGGAATCTTCGACACGAGCGGGGCAGCGGCAAAGACGATGACGGCCAGGACCACGGCGTGGGTCAGGGACGCCAGGCGCGAAGAGGCGCCGGTGCGGACGTTGACCGCGGTCCGGGCGATGGCCGCCGTCGCCGGGACACCGCCGAACAGAGGCGCGGCCAGGTTCGCGATCCCCTGCCCCAACAGCTCCTTGTCCGGATCGTGCTGCTGGCCGACCGTCATGCCGTCCGCGACCGTGGCCGACAACAGCGACTCCAGCGCCGCCAGCGCCGCGACCGCGACGGCCGGGGCGAGCAGCGAGGACAGTTCGGACAGATCCAGGAAGGCGAGCGAGGGGGCGGGCAGCCCCGACGGCAGATCCCCGATCGGAGCCGCGTCGTCGAAGGCGAACAGCTGGGCGGCGAGCGTGGCGGCGATCACCGCGACGATCGAGAACGGGACCGTGGGACGCCATCGCGCACCGGCCAGCATGATTGCGGCAACAGCGGCCGCCAACGCGACAGCGGTCCAGTTTGGCGACTTCGCAAATTCCTCGATCGCCCGCCAGGTCACCACCAGCACCCGCTCGCCCTCGGGCTTGGCGACGCCGAGCGCGTTGGGGACCTGCTGCAGGGCGATCACGCAGGCGATGCCCAGGGTGAAGCCCTCCACCACCGGGGCCGGGATGTAGCGCATGTACCGACCGGCCCGCAGCAGCGCGAGGCCGATCAGGACGAGCCCGGCCAGCAGCCCGACCGTCAGCACCCCACCCGGGCCGTACTGGGCGACGATCGGAACCAGCACCACGGTCATGGCGCCGGTGGGGCCGGAGACCTGCAGGTTCGAGCCACCGAACAGAGCGGCCAGTGCCCCGGCGACCACCGCGGTCGCCAACCCCGCCTCCGCGCCGAGCCCGGAGGACACCCCGAAACCGAGCGCGAGCGGCAGCGCCACGATCGCCACAGTCAGGCCGGCCAGCAGGTTGCGGCGCGGCTGATGCCCCATCGCGGCGAGGTCGGCGCGGGCGGGCAGCAGGGAACGCACCCGGCCGATAACCGGGGAAACGATGCTGCTCAACGGGCTGTGACCTCGGCATCCCGCAGCTCGGCCAGCAGCTCGTTCTGCCCGGACAGCATCTCGGTCAGGATCCGCCGCGCGGCCCGCATCAGATCCGCCACGTCCCCGCCCGCCAGGGCGTAGACCACGGTCGAGCCCTCCCGTGTGGAGGTCACGATCCCGGAGCGGCGCAGGACCGCCAGCTGCTGCGACAGCGCCGACGGTTCGATCTCGATCGCCGTCAGCAGGTCGCGTACCGGCATCGGTCCGTTCTGCAGCAGCTCCAGGACGCGTATGCGGACCGGGTGCCCGAGCATCCGGAAGAACTCGGCCTTGGCCTGATACAGCGGAACCGGCACGGACTCACAGACCCCTATTCGCCCCACGGGCGGGGCATCGGCTGGTGCTGTACCCGCGGCTACCTGCGAACACAGCAAGCACAGCATGTATTGAATTGCAGAATTTTGCAATTCATGGATCGATTCGTGGGCTGGCTGTGCGGGGTGTAAGAGCGCCACCGTCTTGCAGCGGCGGCACCGGCAGGCCCGTGGCCAGGAGTGGGTACAGGTGGAGGTGCAGGTGTGGGCGGCCGCGCCACCGGGGGCAGGGGTGCGCAGGACGAGGACGGCCATGTCGTCGTGTCCGTCGCTGGGGAGGTGGTCGGCACGTGCTGCACAGTGCGTCGACCGGTTCGCCGACGTGGCGGTAGGCGGTCACCGCGAGTGAGTCCAGGCCGCGGTCCAGCGGCTCGTCGTGGCGTTCCACGAGTCCGTCGGTGTACATGATCACGGTGCTGTCCGGTGGCAGGGAGTAGGTATGGTCGGGCCGCGGAACCTCCGGGTCGACCCCGAGCGGCAGTCCGGGCTCGGCGTCCCTCCTCGCTGGGACGGGCCTGGCCGGACATCAGCCGATCCTGCGAGGGGCGATACTGAGAGTGTCAGCGAGTTGCAGGCGTCACCGGATCAGGCGGGCGGGCATCGTGAGCGCATGCATCACGTACTCCAACGGCCCACGCCGGTAGAACCGGGTCCAGATGAGCGCGAAGAGCATGGCTGCCACGGCGTAACAGAGGAAGACCGGCAGGGCGGCGGAGTCGGGCAGTTCGTCGGTGCCCAGCACCTTGATGGCGACTATGTGGCCGACGTACGCCGTCAGTGCGATCGACCCGACCGCTGTGACAGGCGTGGCGAGCCACCGCACACGCGCCCAGGTGCCGGTGCCGATGAGGCAGGCGGCCAGCACCGCCAGCGCGACGCCGGTGTGGCCCATGATGGACAGCGTCGTCTGGCTGTGCGGGGAGGCCACCAGGAGCCAGGCCGGAATGCCGGAGGTGGGGTCCTCGCCCACGGCGTCGGACCACCACCCCGACGACGCGGTCCCGGTGTCAGAGGCTTCCCGCACCCCCTCCAGTGCCCCGGGGACAAGGTGCAGGGCCAGCCACGATGTGCCGTATCCGATGAAAGCCAGCGCTCCACCGAGCAGTCCCACCCTGCCCACGACGCCCGGCCGGCGGAGGTCGAGTTTGGCCACCGCCATCCCGGTGATGATCAACGGCAGCCAGGTCAGAACCGGGTAGGCGCCGGTGACGAACAGTTCGACGATCCCGTCGGAGCCGGTGAGGGCGGCCACCGGATCGTGGGCGATGAACACGTCCGACCAGCTTCCGTTGTCGACCCCTTCTCGCAGCAGGTACAGCACGTGGGGCATGACGAGTGCCGACGCGGCGGCGATGGCGCCCAGGGTGATGGCCCGCAGCCGGTACAGCGGAAGAGCGAGGACAAAAAGGACACCGTAGTAGGAGAGGATCACGTCGACGTCGGTGTCGAGGGCGGTGAGGACATATCCCAGGGCGATCAGGAAGAAGGCGCGGATCAGTACCCTGCCCATCGCCTGACGCCCCGCCCGGCCGGTTCTCGGCTGCGGTCGGCCGGTGAGGATGACCAGCGAGAAGCCGGCCAGCACCGCGAAGAGGGTCGCCGAGCGGCCGCGGGCCGCCTCCATCGCCCAGCCCACAGCACCGCCCACCGACGGATCAGGGCCGACGTGCGCGGTGAACATGCCCAGAATCGCCAGCCCCCGGGCCAGATCCAGGCCCACCAGCCGTCCTGTCGACGACGTATCGGAGGGCCCGCCCGGTTCGGCTGATGCCGGCGCTTCCGGGGCTGTTCCCGGCGTTGCATCGCGCCTCATACTTCCACGGTCAGGTTGATTGCGGGATTCAACCACCCAACACGTGTCCGGACCTACCCCGCCGGTCGGCTGGTACGGGCCCGCTGCCCGCCCCCGGAATCGGCGACGGGAACGCGCGGGCGCCCGCGGCAGAGCCGGGGCGCCGCTTTCCGCAATGCGAGCGGGCAGGTCGTGGTGGTGCCCGCCCTGACAGCCGCTCTCCCGGTGGGGCCGTTGCCGGGCGTCAGTAGTCGACGCTCGGGTACCAGTCGTCGCGGCCCTGCGGGATCAGGTCGAGGAGGTGCCACACCGGGGCGAGGAGGTCGATGCCGCGCTCGTCGATGTCGTCGGCCAGGCGTGGGTGGGCGGAGTAGAAATGGCGGACCGTGCCGTCGCCGTCGCGGGTGAAGACGGAGACGGTGGAGTCCTGTTCACCGTCCTTGTCCTCGCTGCCCAGGTCGTACTTGAACGTGCTGTCGCCGCAGCTCAGGAGCCGTAGCCGGTGCCAGCCGCGGTTGCGGGCGTGCTGCCGCAGGGTGGGCGGGTCGGCGGCCGCGGCGATGACGAAGTCGACGTTGCGGGCGATGTGGTGGGCGATGCCGCTGAAGCCGTCGATCCACATGGTGCACATCGGGCAGGGGTTGGTCTGCAGCTTGCCGTACATCAAGTGGTAGACGACAAGCGGGCGGCCCGGCGCGGTGAACAGTCCGCCCAGAGTGACCTCGCGGACCGGTGTGTCGCCGGCGTCGAGGTCGCCGGGGCCCTCGAGGAAGACGTAGTCGTCGACGGGCGTCCCCTGCGGGAGTGCCCGTCGCTGGGCCGCGACCTTCTCGCGGTGGCGCATCAGCTCGATCTCGGCCAGCCGCAGCTCTTCGCGGGCGGCGACATAGGCGTCTGATTCCCCGGCCAGTCTGGTGTGCCGCAACATCGAGTCCTCCTGGGATGGCCATCCCCCGGCCTCCGGTCCGGATCCCGAGCCCCGAGTCCTGCGCCCCCGAACCGGTCCTCCGAGTCTATGGCGGCGCCGAGGTTCGCCGATAGTTGAGCGGAACTCCGGCTGGTGTGCTGATCCGGTGGGTCAGTCCGTGACGAACGGGTCGTAGCCGATCGGGACCTCGCTCACCTGGAGGTCGGAGAGGATCAGCCTGAACCGGTGAGCGTTGGTTGCGATGTGCACTTCGTGGGAGTCGATCCCGATTGCCTGCGACCAGCGGCGGGTCGCGAGACAGACCCTTGGTCCACGCGTCGAGCGGGGCCTGTCCCTGCCCTTCGGGCCGCGAGGAAGGGCCGGTTAGGCCCGAGTGCCGTTGGTTACACATGCGGGTGTCTCGCGGCCGCTGGTGGTCGCAATGCCGGACCAGGAGAGGACCAACGGACATGGCGCACGGCGGCAACGTGATCGAGGAGCTGACAGAGGACCACCGCGAGGTGGAGTCGCTGTTCGAGCAGATCCAGGACACGGCCATGGACGCCGGGCGGCGTCGCGAGCTGGCGGACCGGATGACGATCGAGCTGGTGCGGCACGCGGTGGCCGAGGAGGAGTATCTGTACCCGGCGGTGCGTACGCATGTCGAAGGCGGCGGCCGGCTCGCGGACAAGGAGCTCGAGAACCACGCGCTCGTCGAGGGGCTGCTCAGGGACCTGGAGGACACCGAGCCGGGGCAGCAGGAGTTCGAGCAGACCATGGCACGGCTGGTGGAGTCGGTCACCGAGCACGTCCAGGACGAGGAAGGCCGTCTGTTCCCCCTCCTGCAGGCCGCCTGCTCGACCCAGCAGCTGAACGAGCTGGGGGACGAGGTGCGGGCGGCCAAGGCCAAGGCGCCCACCCGCCCGCACCCGGCCGCCCCCGACAAGCCTCCGGCCGACAAGCTCCTCGGGCCCGGCGCCGGCTTGGTGGACCGCGCCCGGGACATGCTCAGCGGCCGCGGCCGCTGAGCAAACGCAGGTCACGCGGATCGGCGCTGTCCGTGCGGGGGACCGCTCGCTCCGGACTCCGCCGTGATCGGTCGCCGCCGGTGGCCGCCGGTCGCCTCTGCCCAGCCCGGCGGTGGAATCCGGTGAGGTCGGGGGCGGGCGGGGAACACGGCAGTCGTGAGGATGGAGTGCACCATCCGCATATGACCACGGTGCCCTGCCGCGTCAGTGACGCCATGGGTGCGGTGAGGTCAGGAAGGCGCTGGGAACGGGCGAGAAGGCTTGCGGAAGCCCGCGGTGTGTGGCCGGAGGGTGCCGTGCGGCAGGCTGGAGGGTGCGGGGTACGGAGGAGGGCGCGCCATGGGTGGTGTCGTTTCCGCCGGAGTGGACGATTCCGCGGAGAGCAGGGCGGCGGCGGCATGGGCCGCCCGGGAAGCGGTCCTGCGGGAAGCCGGGCTGCGCCTCGTGCACGTCGAGGAGTGGCCGCTGCCGCTGGCCGTAGCGGTGCCGACGATCGACCGGGCGGACCACCGCCGCTGGGCGGACAACCTCCTCGACGGTGTCCGCGACGCGGTGCTGCGGGAGCATCCCGGACTCGCGGTGGACACGCGCCGGCTCTCCGGCAGACCCGCCGCCGCGCTGGCCATGGAAGCGTCGCGGGAGGACGTGGAGCTGTTGGTGCTGGGATCGCGCGGGCTCGGCACGGTATCGGGGGTCCTGTTGGGGTCCGTGGGCATGGCGGCCGTCGGGGCGACCCGGACGCCCGTCGTTCTCGTGCAGGAGCACGGGACCCCGCCCGGCGGTGCTGTCGTGGTCGGCACCGGGGTCGGCGGTTCGCACGGCGCCGTGCTCGGCTTCGCCTTTACGGCGGCCGAGAGGCGGGGCCTCCCGCTGCGTGCCGTGCACGGCTGGACGCTTCCCGTGGCGCTGAAGTCCGAGGTGGCGCGCAACGTCGCCGAGGAACTGCACGCCGAACTGCTGCCGTGGCGCCGCGCCCATCCGTCGGTGATCGTCTTGGAGCGCCCCGTCATGGGCTCGGCGGCCACGGTGCTCGTCGACGAGGCTGCCGGCGCCGAGCTGGTCGTGGTCGGCCGGCGCGAGCGGCGCACCCCGCTGGCCCCGCACATCGGCCATGTTGCCCACGCGGTGATCCACCACTGCGCCTCACCGGTCGCCGTGATCGCCCACCCGTGAAGCCGGAAACCGGCGCCGATCCGCGCCGATCCGCCGATCCGTGCCGGGTCGGCGACCTTCACGATGATGTCCGTGATCTGCTCGTCGCCGTCGCCGCCCCCGGCAAGACCTGCTGAGCGCCGCGCCCGGGCCCGCCGACGCATCAGCCCGCCGCAACGGACTTTTCAGTCCCGTTGCGCCGCGCGTAGCGCCGGGCGATCGGCTCGGCGCTCAGCCCGTGGAGCACGATGCTGACGAGGACGGTCATCACCATCACGCGGGCGATGAAGTCGGCGTTCTGCTCCGGCAGGTCGATGACCGCAAGTGACCCGAACACAATCGATGTCATGCCCCTCGGGCCCATCCAGCCGACAAACAACTTGTCCGCGGGTTTCATCCCCGTTCCCGTCAGCAGAATCAGCACGGGGACGATGCGCACCAGAGTCACGGCGAAGAGCGCGTAAAGGAACGCCGAGGTCTGAAAGTCGTCCGCGAAGACGCTGTTGACGATCTGGCCGAAGAGGAACCACAGCGCGAGCGACATCAGGGTCACCAGATCCTCCGTCATCTCCACCGCGGTCCCCGGGAGACGCTTCATCGCCGGGGCGAAGCAGACGCCGGCGACGAACGAGGCCACGAAGCCGTTGCCGCCCAGGGCCCCGGAGAGGGCGTACGCGGCGATCGGTACGGCAAGGACGCCGAGCCTCACCGCGGTCGGCCGGGTCCACCCGTGTGCCCACGAACGCCTCAGCAGCCAACCGCTCGTCCAGCCGACCGCGATACCGGTGGCGACGGCCCAGGCGGAGGCCACCACCGCCGACAGCAGCGCATCGACGAAGTCGGCGTGCGCGCCGTGCGATTCGACGCCGACGGCGACGCAGAGGAGGAAGACCGGCGAGATGATGCCGTCGTTGAGCCCTCCTTCGACGTTCAGGACCTCCCGCAGCCGGGCCGGGATTCTGCGGTCACGGACGACGGCTGCCGTGGGCGCGAGGTCCAACGGGACGACGACCGTGGCCAGGAGGGCGAGCAGCCACAACGGCTGACTGGGGAACATGAGGTACCCGGCCAGGAAGGCGGCGAACAGCGTGAGCGGCAACCCGCCGGCCAGCAGCCGCGCGACCAGACCCTTCTCCCGCCGGATGACCGAGCCGGGAACTTCGACGGCGTCCACGAAGAGCAGCAGGGCGAGGATGACTTCGACCGCGTGCTCGAAAACATTCGTGTCGAGATCGAAACGCAGAGGGGGATTCGCCCCCGCGGTCAAGGCGACACCCGCCGCAATCATGGCGAGGGGCGCGGTGATACTCCACCGGGAGAGTCTGTGTGCGAGAAGCGACCAGACGAAAAGGATTCCCGCGATGACCGCTACGGCGAGCATGCCGGCCGCCTTCCCACACTGCGCCCTGGTCGGCACAGGGTCCGCCCCGAGCTTATGGCAGGTGATCCACGGGACGGTGGTTCATTCGGCAGTGGAGAAGGAAGTGGCCACCCGCTGCCGCACGACACACCGCCTCAATGATCGTCAGAATCGCACGAATGGGCGACTTCGCAGGGTTCTTGGGGCCGGCCGCTCAAGTGGAGCACTGGTTCGGTGCGATGGTGGAAGAGCCCGGGTTCCACAACGCGGTCCGCGAACATCTGCGCAGCTCGACCGCCCTGGTGGCCGGTCACCTTCGGGCCGACCACGCCGGCGCGCGCGTCCGAGCGGCGCCCGCGCGTTCTACGAGCGGCTGGGCTTCCGGGCCGGCGAGGCCGCCGGGCCCGGGCCCGAGGGGGGCTCGCGTCAGGTGTACCGGCTCGCGATTCCCGCGCCGACAACCCGTCACCGGCAACGGTCCGTCCTGCGGCGAACCACCAGAGGCGGAACACTGCCTTGGCCGGCAGCCGGGTGGAGCGCTTCGCGCGCGGACTTTCGCGGCGCAACCTACGATGAGCCGTGGATCACTCGGGGCCGAGAGACGGGCCGGTCCAGGGCCGGCAGGAAGCAGGCTCACATGGCTGAGCGGCTCAAAAGGTCGGGGTTGGTCGGCGAGCTGTCGGCCGAATTCCTCGGCACGATGGTGCTCATCCTCTTCGGGTGCGGCGTGGTCGCACAGGTGGTCGCGGGTGGAGCCCTCACGGACCCCGCGGGCGGCCTCGGAGACCATGACAGCATCGCCTGGGCTTGGGGCTTCGGCGTCACCCTCGGCGTCTATGTGGCAGCACGGCTGAGCGGAGCTCACATCAATCCCGCGGTGACGCTGGCCCTGGCCGCGTTCAAGGGTTTCCCGTGGAGCAAGGTGGCGCCCTACGCGGTGGCCCAGACCGCGGGTGCCTTCGTGGCGGCCCTTCTGGTGCGGTGGAACTACACCGAGGCACTGGCGAAGGCGGACCCCGGCCATACCGTCAAGACGCAGATCGTCTTCTCGACGCTGCCCGCCAACGGCAACACCAATCTGCCGGTCTACGAGTGGGGTGCGTTCCGGGACCAGGTCATCGGCACCGCGATCCTGCTGCTGCTGATCATGGCGCTCACCGACCTGCTGAACACACCCCCGGGCGCCAATCTCGCGCCGTTCATCATCGGTCTGGTGGTGGTGGCGATCGGTATGGCCTTCGGCACCAACGCCGGCTACGCGATCAACCCCGCGCGTGACTTCGGCCCGAGGCTGGCGAGCTTCATCACCGGCTACGGCGGAGCGTGGCGAGATCAGTACGGGAACCTCTACTTCTGGGTGCCGATCCTCGGACCGCTGATCGGCGGTCTCTGCGGAGCCTTCGTGTACAAGCTCCTCATCGGCCGGTTCCTGCCGACCGCTGAGCCCGAGCCGCCCGGACGCGTTCCCGCGCCCGAGAGCTGACCGGCCTCGATCGAGGCAATCGGCCCAGTCCTTCCCACAGAAGAGGCGGAATGCCATGGCGGACTTCGTCGGCGCGGTGGACCAAGGAACCACCAGCACCCGATTCATGATCTTCGACCACGCCGGCAACGAGGTGGCGAGGCACCAACTGGAGCACGCCCAGATCCTTCCGCGGTCCGGTTGGGTCGAACACGACCCGGTGGAGATCTGGGAGCGCACCAACTCGGTGATCCAGAACGCCCTCCGGCACGGCAATCTGTCGCCGGACGACCTGTCGGCGATCGGCATCACCAACCAGCGTGAGACGACGGTCGTCTGGGACCCGCGCAGCGGCCGTCCCTACTACAACGCCATCGTCTGGCAGGACACCCGCACCGACTCGATCGCGGCCGCGCTGGAGCGTTCCGGCCAGGGCGACGTGATCCGCCGCAAGGCGGGACTGCCCCCGGCGACGTACTTCTCGGGCGGCAAGATCCAGTGGATCCTGGAGAACGTCGACGGCGTCCGCGAGGCGGCCGAGCAGGGCCACGCCCTGTTCGGCAACACCGACGCGTGGGTTCTGTGGAACCTCACGGGCGGGCCCGACGGCGGCATCCACGCCACCGACGTGACCAACGCCAGCCGCACCATGCTGATGAACCTCGAGACCCTCGACTGGGACGACGAGTTGCTCGGGTTTTTCAACATCCCGCGGTCGATGCTGCCCACCATCAACCCGTCCTCCCACCGGGAGGCGTACGGGGTGACCCGCACCTCGCGGCCACTGCGGGCCGCCATCCCCATCACCGGGGTCCTCGGAGACCAGCAGGCGGCAACCGTCGGGCAGGTCTGCTACGCGCCCGGCGAGGCCAAGAACACCTACGGCACCGGCAACTTCCTGGTGCTGAACACCGGCACCGAACTGGTCCGCTCCGAACACGGCCTGCTCACCACCGTGGCCTACCAGTTCGGCGACAACCCCGCGATCTACGCCCTGGAAGGCTCCATCGCGGTCACCGGGTCGGCGGTGCAGTGGCTGCGCGACCAGATGAAGATCATCAAGACCGCGGCGGAGAGCGAGACGCTGGCCCGCACGGTCGAAGACAACGGCGGAATGTACTTCGTCCCGGCTTTCTCGGGCCTGTTCGCCCCCTACTGGCGTTCCGACGCCCGCGGCGCGATCGTCGGCCTCGCCCGGTACAACGACAACGGCCACCTGGCGCGGGCCACTTTGGAAGCCATCTGTTACCAGAGCCGCGACGTGGTGGAGGCCATGGAGCAGGACTCCGGCGTCCACCTGGACGTGCTCAAGGTCGACGGTGGTGTGACGGCCAACGACCTGTGCATGCAGATCCAGGCCGATGTCCTCGGCGTACCGGTCAGCCGGCCCGTCGTCGCCGAGACCACCGCGCTGGGTGCCGCCTACGCGGCCGGTCTGGCCACCGGCTTCTGGCGTGACACCGACGAACTGCGCACCCACTGGCAGGAGTCGAAGCGCTGGGAGCCCCAATGGTCCGAGGACCGTCGGGAGCAGGGCTATGCGGACTGGAAGCGGGCGGTGGAGCGCACGCTCGACTGGGCCAAGGTCGAATAGCCAGGGTCGAATGGGCTGTCGCCGGTCAATCGGTCCGCGGCCTTGAGGTTGCGTGCATTCCCTGAGGTTGCATGCCGTTCAGGCCGGCCGGACGGTGACCGAGCCGTCCGGTCCGGCATGCATACGGACACCCAGGCCGTGGCTGATCCGGCTCAGCACCTCGTGCACGGTGCGGCAGTCGGCGGGGGACGCACGCCCCAGCCGCATCCGCCGCGCCTGCAGGGGCGTGATCCGCACCTCGTGGAGAGCGCCAGTGGCCGTATCGATCGAGGCGACATGGAGAAGGCGCAGGTCGTCCCGGTACCGCTGGTAGCCGCCGATACCCTCGTAGTCGTCGATCAGGTCCCCGCAGCCGTAGAGCACGAGCTTGCCGCGGTACACCTCCACCGGCCGGGGATGGTGCGAGGAGTGTGCGTGCACGATGTCCGCACCGCCGTCGACGAGCGCGTGGGCGAAACGGACCTGATCGCGCGGAATGCCGTAGCCCCAGTTGGAGCCCATGTGCAGGGACACGACCGTCACGTCGCCCGGGCGTTTTGCCTCGCGCAGTGGAGCCGTCACCTCCGCCGCCACTGCGGGCGACGGCTCGGCCGCGAAGTGGACCCCGCTGCGCCGCGGCGCGGCGGCCCAGTCGGGCGGGACACCGCTGGACTCCATGCCGAGGGAGACGACGAGCACCCGCCGACCGCCGGGAAGGGGGATGCCCGTGCATCGCCGGGCGTCGTCCAGGTCTCGTCCTGCACCCGCCGTGCGCAGGCCGGCAGCTGCCAGTGCCGCGAGAGTCTCCTCCAGCCCTCGCCTGCCGTAGTCCAGGACGTGGTTGTTGGCGAGGGCACAGACATCGGGGCGGGCCACCGCCAGGCAGGGCAGATTGGCCGGATGCATCCGGTACAGGACCTCCTTGCCGGGCGCCGCGTCGTCGCTGCGGGTGACCGAGGTCTCGAGGTTCAGCAGTCGCACGTCGGGCGCGGCGGCGTCGAGCACCGGCAGCGCTTCGCCCCACGGCCAGGAGAACGGGACGGGACGGGGGATCGTCCCGTTCAGCGCCTCCGCCATCTCGACGTAGGCGCTCGCGTCCCGGACGTACGGCTCGGACAGCGCCGGATCGCCGGGGTGCGGAAGGATCTGGTCGACACCGCGGCCGAGCATCACGTCACCGCTGAGGAACAGGGTGACGAGGTCACCACCCATACCTCCACCGTAGGGGAACGCGCCGGGGACCAGCGGTGCCGCGGCCGGATCGCGAGGACGTCCGGGCCGGCCGGCCGATGAGCGGCCGGCCGACCCGGACCCGGGCACCGGGCCTCCGGCAGAAACTCAGGCGAGGTCGAACCGGTCGAGGTTCATCACCTTGTCCCACGCGGCCACGAAGTCACGCACGAACTTCCCTCCGGCATCCTCGCAGCCGTAGACCTCCGAGACGGCCCGGAGCTGGGAGTTGGAGCCGAGGACGAGGTCGACGGCTGTGGCGGTCCACTTGGCCTCGCCCGTGGCGCGATTCCGGCCTTCGAATACGTTCTCGACCGAAGTGGACGGCTTCCACTCCGTGCCCATGTCGAGCAGGTTGACGAAGAAGTCGTTCGTCAGTGCCTCGGGC
Organism: Streptomyces sp. NPDC027962; assembly: GCF_055566095.1. Taxonomy (NCBI): domain Bacteria; kingdom Bacillati; phylum Actinomycetota; class Actinomycetes; order Kitasatosporales; family Streptomycetaceae; genus Streptomyces; species Streptomyces sp. NPDC027962. The sequence continues at coordinate 250,802 of NZ_JBVHTA010000004.1, read as the reverse complement.
CGGTCGGTGAAGACGCCATGTGCGGACTGCCCGAAGTTGGTGTTCAGGGCCCGCATGCCGCCGATCAGAACCGTCATCTCGGGGGCGGTCAGCGTCAGCAGGTTGGCGCGGTCGAGCAGGAGAGTTTCCGGAGACAACTTCTCTCCCGCGCGGAGGTAGTTGCGGAACCCGTCTGCCTTCGGTTCGAGCACGGCGAACGACTCCACGTCGGTCTGCTCCTGCGTGGCGTCCGTGCGCCCCGGTGCGAACGGGACCGTGACGTCGTGCCCGGCGTTCTTCGCCGCCCGCTCGACGGCCGCGCATCCGCCGAGGACGATCAGGTCGGCGAGCGAGACCTTCTTTCCGCCGGACTGCGAGCGGTCGAAGTCCTGCCGGATCTGCTCGAGGGTCTGCAACGTCTCGGCAACCTCGGGCAGGTTGTTGGCCTCCCAGTCCTTCTGCGGCGCGAGTCGAATCCGTGCCCCGTTCGCCCCGCCGCGCTTGTCGGTGCCGCGGAAACTCGCCGCCGACGCCCAAGCGGTGGTGACCAGCTGGGGGATGGACAGTCCCGAGGCGAGGATCGTGCTCTTGAGGGCGGCGATGTCCTCGTCCGCGATCAGTTCGTGATCGACCGCGGGGACGGGGTCCTGCCACAGCTGCGGTTCGGGAATCCACGGGCCGAGGTAGCGAGAGACGGGTCCCATGTCGCGGTGCAACAGCTTGTACCACGCCCTGGCGAAAGCATCCGCGAGTTTGTCCGGGTTCTCGTGGAAGCTCTTCAGGATCGGCCCGTAGACGGGATCCAGCTTCAGCGCGAGGTCCGTCGTCAGCATCATGGGAGCGTGCCGCTTCGACGGATCATGAGCGTCGGGCACCGTGCCCTGGGCCGCGGCATCCTTGGGTGTCCACTGCTTGGCGCCTGCGGGGCTCGTCGTCAGCTCCCAGTCGTAGGTGAACAGGTTGTCCAGGTATCCGTTGTCCCACTTCGTCGGCTCGTTGGTCCATGCGCCTTCGAGCCCACTGGTGAGCGCGTTGGCGCCCGTGCCGCTGCCGCAGGTGTTCCGCCAGCCGATGCCCTGCTGCTCGACGGGGCCGGCCTCCGGTTCCGGACCGATGCACGAAGGGTCGACCGCACCATGGCACTTGCCGAAGGTGTGGCCGCCGACGATGAGCGCAGCCGTCTCCTCGTCGTTCATCGCCATGCGCCCGAACGTCTCGCGGATGTCCCTGGCTGCAGCCATCGGATCCGGGTTGCCGTTGGGCCCCTCCGGATTGACGTAGATCAGTCCCATCTGCACGGCGCCGAAAGGGCCTGTGAGTTCCCGGTCGCCGCTGTAGCGCTCATCTCCGAGCCAGGTGTCCTCGGGTCCCCAGAAGATTTCCTCCGGCTCCCAGATGTCCTCTCGCCCGAAGCCGAACCCGAACGTCTTGAAACCCATCGATTCCATGGCGCAGTTGCCGGCGAAGACCAGAAGGTCGGCCCAGGAGATCTTCTGGCCGTACTTCTGCTTGACCGGCCAGAGCAACCGGCGCGCCTTGTCGAGGCTCGCGTTGTCCGGCCAGCTGTTGAGGGGAGCGAAGCGCTGAGCGCCGCTGCCGCCGCCACCCCGGCCGTCGGCGATGCGGTACGTCCCTGCGGCGTGCCAACTCATCCGGATGAAGAGCGGCCCGTAGTGGCCGTAGTCGGCAGGCCACCACTCCTGCGACGCCGTCATCACCTCGAAGAGATCCCGCTTCAGCGCTTCGACGTCGAGGGTCGCGAACTCTTCTGCGTAGTTGAAGTCCTCGCCCATCGGGTTGGACCGGGGCGAGTGCTGGTGGAGAACCTGCAGGTCCAGCTGGTTCGGCCACCAGTCCCTGTTCGTCCTGGGCCGAGTGGGCGCAGGCTCCGGGGAGGGGATTACTGGGTTCTCGCTTTCGCTGCCGGACACGTCCGTCCTTCTTCCTGTCTCGGTGTTTCCTTCTGCTGGCTGCTTGCTCTTCGGCGTCCGTATGGTCGCGCACCGCCGACCGCACTGCTACGAGAACACGCAGACAATGCCGTGTAACCAGTACGCAGGGTCCGTAGTCGTTTGCGGGATCCGAAATCCGCCCGATGTCCGACGACTCTGCCGACCTCTGAGGCATCTCAGGCATACAGGCATAAGGGAAAGGGTGACCTGTCTCTGATCATCGCGCCGTGTCTGATCATCGTGATCACTCCGCTGACATGGGAAGCGGAAACGGACAATTATATGTTGGCCCGGCTGGTCGGCGCGTCCGGTGACGGCGACCGTGGCGCCGAGCTCGCGTACGCGGCGGCCACGGAATCGTCGGCGCGGGACTGCTTCCTCGCGCCGGCGTGTCGTCCGGGCGGACTCATCGGTGCTCGGAGTGTCGACGTTGAGGCCCATTTGCACGACGTATGGGGAGATGGTGAATCGCTTCGCACCGATATGATGCTTTTTGTGATCAAGCACGGGCGGCTGCGGCGCCGTCGTCATTTCCATGGCGACCGGTGGGAAGCTGCCCTGCTGTCACCGGTGGTCCTGACCGTCCTTGTGACCGGCCTGGCGTTCTCCACGCCGAGGGAGATCGCCTTCAGCCGTCTCCTGCCTGCCGCACCCGCCCTCGCCGCCGCGATGTGGCCTGTGCTTCCCACGATCCTGCTGGGCGCGTTCTGCCTGGTGGTCATGATCAGCCTCAGCTTCTTCTACGCGGATCTGGGGACGCAGTACACGGCGGCCGCGATCATCGCGGTCACCCTGGCAGCCGCGTATGCGAGCCATGTCCGGCTCCAGCGGGAGGAGACGCTTTTCCACGTACGGCTCGTCGCCGACGCGGCGCAGCAGGTGCTGCTGCGTCCCCTGCCGCGCCGCATCGCGGACGTCGAGATCGAGTCGCTGTATCTGGCGGCCCAGGAGCAGGCCCGTATCGGCGGGGACTTCTACGAGGCGGTCGACACACCTCACGGGGTCCGGCTGCTCATCGGCGACGTACGCGGAAAGGGCCTGCCCGCAGTGGGGTCGGCCGCGGCGGTGATCAGCTGCTTCCGGGAGGCCGCGTACGACGAACCGGACCTGAGGGGCATCATCCATCGGCTGGAGACCAGTATCATCCGCCACAGCGCCGCGTACCCCGCCCAGGACCTGCCGGAGCGCTTCGCCACCGCCGTCGTCGCCGAGATCCCGCCCGGCGGTGGTCACGTCAGACTCCTCAACTGCGGGCACCCCCCGCCACTGCTTGTGCACCGAGGGGAGATCCGTGTCCTGGAGCCGGCCGCCGCGTCGGCACCGCTCCACCTCGCGGCGCTCATCGGAGAGCTCTACTGGGTCGACACCGTCGCCGTCGATCCGGGCGACCAACTGCTCTTCTACACCGACGGTGTGTCCGAGGCCCGGGACCGGAACGGCGAGTTCTTTCCGCTGTCGGACTGGATGCGGAAGCAAGGGCCGACGCCGCCCCGCGAGCTGCTCGACCAGCTGCACCGGGACCTGCTCCACTACAGCGGCGGAAGGCTCGACGACGACGTCGCGGCCCTCGCCGTACGGTGCCAGACCCCCGACGACCGGCCCCCCGGGTAGGAGGCGTGGTCAGTGGCCCCTGCGGATCCGGGCGGCTTTGCGGGCCTCCGCGGTTTTGCGGGCTTCGGCGGCCTTGCGGGATTCCTTCGGGGAGCGGCCCGGTCGCGTGCCCATGCCGCGGAAGGGCGCGTTGCCGCCAGTGGCCTTGTCTCCGGCGGGCGGTCGCTTCGCCCCCGTGATGCTGGTCAGCTTCTCCTCGCCTGAGCGCACCTGTGTGACGGTCGGACGGATCCCGGCACCGGACATCATCCGGTTCACGTCGCGGCGCTGGTTCGGGACGACGAGGGTGACGACGCTGCCCGACTCGCCGGCGCGTGCCGTGCGGCCGCCCCGGTGCAGGTAGTCCTTCGGGTCGGCGGGCGGATCGACGTTCACGACGAGGTCGAGCGCGTCGACGTGGATGCCTCGTGCGGCGACATTGGTGGCCACCAACACGGTGATGTCACCGTTCTTGAACTGCGCGAGCGTGTGCGTGCGCTGTGGCTGCGACTTCCCGCTGTGCAGGGCGGAGGCCCGGATACCGCTGCTGCGCAGATGACGGGTGAACTGGTCGACGCCGAGCTTCGTGTCCAGGAACATCAGCACCCGGCCGTCCCGGGCGGCGATCTCCGTGGCCGTCGCGTACTTGTCCGCCGGGTGGATGTGCAGCACATGGTGCTCCATCGTGGTGACCGCGCCCGCCGCCCGGTCGACCGTGGCGAGCACCGGATCGTGGAGGTGTCGCCGGACCAGTTGGTCGATGTTGCGGTCGAGTGTGGCCGAGAACAGCATCCGCTGGCCCTCGGGGCGCACCTGGTCCAAGAGCTCCGACACCTGCGGCAGGAACCCCATGTCGCACATCTGGTCCGCCTCGTCCAGGACCGTGATCCGCACCTGGTCCATGTGGCAGTCCCGGCGCGCGACCAGGTCGGTCAGCCGCCCCGGAGTCGCGACGACCACGTCGCTGCCGGCCCGCAGCGAGCTCGCCTGCCGCCCGATCGACAGTCCGCCGACCACCGTCGCCAGCCGCAGCCCCAGCGCCGTCGCGTACGGTGCCAGCACGTCGCTCACCTGCTGCGCGAGCTCCCGGGTCGGCACCAGGACCAGCGCGATCGGCCGCTTCGGATCGGCGCGCCGGCCTGCCGTACGGACGAGCAGGGCCAGCCCGAAGGCGAGGGTCTTGCCCGAGCCGGTCCGCGCGCGGCCGAGGATGTCCCGGCCGGCCAGCGCGTCGGGCAGGGTGGCCGCCTGGATCGGGAACGGCTCCGTCACCTCGTTGCGGGTCATCACCTGGACCACTTCCGGCGGCAGGCCCAGTTCGGCGAAGGTCTCGGCGGGCGGCGAACCGGGGGTCAGCGTCTGCGCCGAGAGTTCGCCCTGGGGTGCCGTTGCCGGCCCGATCCGGCCGGCGTCGGAGCGCCCGGTGGCTGTCGGCTGCGCGTTCATGGGGCCCTTCGTCGGTCTGGCGCCCGGAAAGTGCGGGGGCCCGCACCCCTCGGTGCGGGCCCCGGCAACGTCGAAGCGTTCCGCCATTTTACCAGCGCTTCAGCGGCCTGCTTCGGCCGATCCGCACCGGGACATCCGCACGGGGACATCGGCACCGTTCTCCTGCGGCCGCCTCCCGTGCCGACCGGTCGGCGATCAGCCGTGGCGGGCTCCCGCTTGCAGCAGGAGCAGCGCGATGTCGTCCGTGCGCTGCCCGGAGGGGCGGACCTGTTCCAGCACGGTGTCGATGAGCAGGTCCAGGTCCCGGTCGTCGGTCCGGGCCAGACAATGAGCGAGTTGTGCGACACCGTCGTCGAAGTCCGCACCTGGTGACTCCACGAGGCCGTCGGTGTAGAGAGCGAGCGTCAGACCCGTGGTGAGCGGGATCTCGGTGACGGCATAGGTGGCGTCGGGGTCGACGCCGAGAAGCGGGCCGGGGGAGATGTCGAGGGGGGTGGTGTGAGCGTCCGGCCGGCGCAGCAGCGGCGGGGGATGACCGGCGCTGGCGACACACACGCGTCCCCGGGCAAGATCCAGGTGGGCGTAGAGGCAGCTGGTGAACAGGCCGGGATCGAGGTCGATGAGGAGCCGGTTGGTCCGCGAGAGCACCTGGTCGGGAGGAGTGCCGAGGGTGGCGTGGGCATGGACACCGGTGCGAACCTGTCCCATCAGCGCGGCGGCAGCCACGTTGTGGCCCTGGACATCGCCGATCACGGCCGCCGCGGCCGTGTCGCCGAGTCGGATCAGGTCGTAGAAATCGCCGCCGATGTCCATGCCGCGGGTGGCGGGCAGGTAGCGGGCGGCGACTCGCAGACCGTCCACCTCGGGCAGGGTGTGCGGCAGCAGAGCCTGCTGGAGACCGTGGGCGAGCTGCTGCTTGGTGTCGTACAGGCGGGCGCGGTCGAGGGCCTGGGCGACGAGCCCGGCGAGCGAGGTCAGGACGGCCCGCTCCTCGGCCGTGAACGTGTGGGGACGTTCGTAGGACAGGACGCAGCAGCCGACGGGCCGGCCGGAAATGATCAGCGGCAGGAAGGCCCAGGCCTGCTTGCCGCTGACCGTCGGAGCCTCGGGGTAGATCCGCCGCAGCTCCTCCGGGTCGGAGAAGAACGACGGGATGCCGGTGGCGAGGGCGCGTCCTGCGGGAGTGAAGGTGGTGTCCAGGGGAAGGCCGTCGAGGCGTTCGATGACCTGGGACGGATAGCCGCGATGCCCGGTTATCCGCAGGCGCCCGGCATCGGCTGCCGACAGGACCAGGCCGTCGGCGCCGAAGGCGGGCATGATCTGGTCGGCGATGAGGTCGACGACGTCCTGGACGCCGACGACCTCTGTCAGGGCGGCGGCCAGATGCATCAGCTGGTACACCCGCCCGGCAGGGGCCGGTGAGGCGGTGTGCCGGGAGTGCCGCAGCGCCGGGGAGGCCGGGGGCTGCGCCCCGGTGGGCACGATACGGACGCTGATGCCGCTCGCATCGGGATAGAGGTGGAAGTCCAGCCACCCGTCCGGCGGGCGGCACGCGGTGAAGGCAACGGGCTCGCGGGTGATCACTGCGGCGCGGTAGCGGTCCTCGTACGTGGGGTCGTCGAGCCAGGCCAGCGACTGCCACGGCCGCGTACCGAGCAGCTGACCGGCGTCGCGGCCCAACAGTTCGGCGGCCCCCTCGGTCAGGAAGGTGATGCGCCCTTCCAGGTCCAGGGCGCAGGAACCGCCGGGCAGACGCTCGGCGAAGTCTGTGGCGGCCGGCGCCGGGGTTTCGGCGGACCGGCCGGCTGTGACAGGCAGTACGCGGGGTCGGCCGCCGTGGACCTGGGTTCCGGCATCTGCGGCTTCCTCGAGCAGCCGGGCCAGATTCCCACAGCACGAAGCGATATGGCCCTGTTCCCGCCGGGACATCCGCGCCGGGCGGCCGGTCGGCCACATCAGCAGGAGCGAGCCCCACCGCCGGACGCCGGTGATGGGCGCGGCGGCCAGTGCGATCGGGTAGGGGAGCGCGACCGCCGTACGGGGATAGGAGCGGGCCATCTCCTCCTGGCTGCCCACCCAGATCAAGTGGCCCTGGCGGACCGCGTCCGCCACCGGGGCCGGAGCGGCCACCGGCACCCTCGCCCACGGGGAGGCGAGCTCGGCCGGCGCACCGCACAACGCCTGGAGATGCAGCACCTGTTCGTCAGGGGCGAGTACGTAGAGGGCGCCGATGGCGGCACCCGTGCGCCGTACCGTCTCCGCCAGCGCGGCGTCGATCGCGCCGACATCGACGACCGGGCCACCCGTGCTGGTCACGACGCACCTCCAGCATTGCTTGTACGGGAGGTTACGCCGACCTGGAGGGGGCGGCACACGCGCCGGAGTACGGGGCCGGAGCAGGGTGCGGTCGCCGCCTGGGGGGAGGCCGCGGTGTTCACCGAGGCCGAGCGCGCTGCGCTCGAGGTGACCGAGCAGGGTACCCGCATCGCGGATGCGGCCGGTGGGGTCACGGATGAGGCCTGGGCGAATGCCGCCAAGCACTACGACGAGGAGCAGCTCGCCGGCCTGGTGTGCGCCATCGCCCAACACCTTCAACCGGCTGAACGTCATCGTCCAGCAGCCCGCCGGCGAGTACCAGCCCGGCCGGTTCGGATAGCCGGGAAGGGGTGAACCGGGGTGCCGGGGCCGATCCGCAGTGGCGGCGGCCCCGGGACACCGGGCCCCCGGGGAACCGGGCCGGGGGCCATTCGCCGGGCCCGGGCGCCGATCGCCGGGCCCCGGGCACCGTTCGCCCGCCGGCGTTCAAACAGTCTGCGAGGCGAGACGGACGGCAGATGGCAGCGGCAGTTCACCGACATGCCAGAAAGCTCTCGGCGGTGCGGACAGAGCATGGACCAGCAGGGCCCGGATGACGGCCGACGGCGCGATGGCCAGTGCGGGGCCGGTGTCGGGCGGCAGGCTGCGCAGCCAGCGTGCGGCGCGGCGGCAGAGGTGGCCGACGGACTCGCCGTCGTGCGGCGCGGCTTCCGGGTCCGTGAGCCAGGCCGAGAGCCCGTAGGGGTCGTCGGCCGCTATCTCGTCGAGGGTCCGCCCACGCCACGAGCCGTAGTCGACGTCGCGCAGCAAGGGCTCGGTGGTGGTGTCGAGGCCGAGTGTGTCGGCTGCCTGGGCGCAGCGGGCAGAGGGCCCGCGTACCGCCAGCGCGTAGGGGGGCAGTGGTTCTCCGGCGACCGTTGCGTCTCTCTCGGGCTCCAGCGTGAGAGTGACACCTGCCATCGCCCCATTGGTCACCTGGACGGTGGTGGCACACAGAAGGGTCAGATGGATGGTCATCTCGATCTCCTCCCAGCTTCGGCTGTCGCCGACCGTGAAGGACTAGGCTGGACCCGGTAAGGGGCGCGAGCGGCACGGACGACCGGCCACGTGTGACCGCCACCAGCCGACCCTGCCGGGCCGCCCACCGCGGGATGCAGGACCGAGGCAGACCCTGCCGGACATCGCCCGCGCGGGCCAGGTCCATGCCGGTCAACCGTCCTGTTGACGGCTGACGCGCCGGGGAGCCGCCTTCTGCGGTGGCCGGTGTCGCCCGGTGCGGCACGACCGCCGACATACGGCGCCTCATACAGTCAGGGTCGGGGACAGGGTCCCGGTCCGACCATCCGGCAGGTGGCTGAAACCGAACCCGCCGACCGGCTGGGCGGCAGCCGACCTCCGGCCGGATTCGGTGCAGGTCACCCGCACGGCGCTCCTCGACGTGGTACGAATCGGACAGTGGTCCCACGGCGAGTGGAGCACGCGTGATCCGGGTGATGGTGGTCGACGACGAGGCCCTGATTCGAACGGGCTTTCAACGCATCCTCGAGGCGGCCGACGACATCGAGGTCGTCGCAGCGGTACCCGGCGGCCAGGCCGTGGCGGCGGCCGAGGAGTTCAGCCCGGACGTCGTGCTCCTGGACATCCGGATGCCGGACGTCGACGGCCTCACCGTGCTGGCCGCCCTCCGCCGGCTGTCGCCACCGCCGGTCGTGGCCATGCTCACGACGTTCGACATGGACGAATACGTGGAGACGGCGCTGCGCTCCGGTGCCGCGGGCTTCCTGCTCAAGGACACGGACCCGGAGGGGCTGCCGTTCCTCGTCCGGACCCTGGCCGAAGGAGGCACGGTGCTGTCCTCCAAGGTCACCAGGACGGTCGTGGACGGCTATCTGGATGCCGGCACCCGCGCCTCTGACGTCGAACGCCTCGAGCGCCTGACCGAGCGCGAGCGGGCCGTACTCACCCTCGTCGGCGAGGGGCTGTCCAACGCGGACGTCGGCACCCGGATGCATCTGAGCACCGGCACCGTCAAGGACCACGTGAGCTCCATCCTCGCGAAGCTGGAGGTGGGCGGACGGGTGCAGGCCGCCCTGCTCGCCGAGCGGGCCGGCCTGCTGGAGCGGCCGCGGGACCCGGAGGACGGATGATGCGGCACAGCCTGCCGGCCCTGCTGCTGGACGCCGCCGTTGTCGGAGTCTCGCTGGTCGACGTCTGGGTCCATATCGACAGCGACGAGCCGATCCGTCTGGGGCTCGCCCTGGGGGCCGCCTTCGTACTTCTCCTGCGCCGTCGTATGCCGCTGATGACCTTCCTGCTCACCCTGCCGGCGGTTCTGGTTTCCTCCGCAGTCTTCGCCTCGCTGGCCGCGCTGTACACGCTCGCCACGTTCACTCGACGCCGGGTCGTCCTGGTCCTGTGTGTGGCCACATTCACGATCTGTGACATGACGACGTGGCCGACGGGCCTCGATCCGCCGTCGGCGAGCCTCGAACTTTCCTACCCCTCGACCTTGATCACTGTGGGCTACACCGGGGCGGCGGCCGCAGCCGCGGTCTTCCTCGGCCAGCTCGTGCAGACCCGGCGGGCACTGTCGCTGAGGCTCGCCGAGATCTCCGCCGCACGTGAGAACGAGCGCACGCTGACGGCCGAGAAGGTACTGGCCAAGGAACGCGCACAGCTCGCACGGGAGATGCACGACGTGGTCTCCCACCAGGTGAGTCTGATCGCGGTGCGGGCAGGAGCGCTGCAGGTCAGCAGCCAGGACGCCGTGGTGAAGGAAGCAGCCGCCACGATCCGGCGGCTGAGCGTGCAGACACTCGACGAACTGCGGCACATGGTCAGCGTTCTGCGAGCTTCCGGGGGCCGCCCGGCGGAACTGACACCGCAACCGGCGCTCGACGACCTCCAGCGGCTGGTCGACACCAGCGGCATCGACACCCAGCTGCAGACAGACGCGCCCGACGGCCTGCCACCGGCCGTGCAACGCACCGTGTACCGCACGGTCCAGGAGGCGTTGACCAACGTACGCAAGCATGCCCCCGGCGCCACCGCGACCGTGCGCGTCTGCCGTGAGGACGGCGTCATCCTCGCCACGGTGACCAACACCCCGCCCACTCAGCCGGCCCTGGCGCTGCCCGGCGCACACCACGGCCTGGTCGGCCTGCACCAGCGCGCCGCACTGCTGGGTGGCACGGTGACCTCCGGCCCGACGACCGACGGCGGCTACGAACTTCGCCTCGAACTTCCGGCGACGAGCACCCAAGGGGCGGACGACGCGGGACAGTGAGCCCGCAGCCTGCCATGTGTGTGCGTGTACCCGTGTCAGTGGTCGCCGGTGGTGCCGGGGGAGCTCGCGGAATCGCGGGAGGTCCGGTGCGACGACGTGCTGAAGAACGAGACGGGACGCTCGCGGCGTTCTCCGTCGACGAGGATGTCGACGAACTCGTTGTAGAAGGCCACACGGTCCTTGATGATCCCCACGGCGGCCAGCGGATCGGGGTAGCTCCAGGCGATGTCCAGCAGGACGTCGCCGCCGGCCCAGGACCAGTAGTCCGTAGCCACGCCCTTGTACGGGCAGCGGGTTCGCGAGCCGGTCGGGGTGAAGAGATCGAGGCGGACGTCCTGGCGCGGGATGTAGTAGCGGACCGGCAGACCCGTCTCGAACAGCAGTACAGGCGTACGCGTGTCCGCCACGACCGTGCCCTCGATCTCCACCGCGACGTGCCGGGTGCTGGGAAGCACGTCCACCCGACGGTACGGATCACGCGGGTGCACGAAGATCTCCTCGTCCTCTTCGTACCAGTGGTCGAGCACATCCCGTCCGAACCACTCGAAACTGATGTAGTCCGCCAGTGCCTCACCGGGATAGGTCCAGGCCGCTGCCGGGACGGTCCCGTCGGCGAGCACGAGGTCGTAGAAGCGGGTCGCGCCGGCATGACGCCGGGGGTTGGCGGGCCGTTCGGTCACTCGCAGCAGATCCGTACGCACGTCGTCGGCCGGAAAGGCGTACAGGGGGACGGGACGCCCCGGCTCCCACACAAGAACCGGACGGCGGCTGTCCACGACCGTGACGTTCCCTTTTGTGGCACGCACCCATCGTTCACTCGGCTCCCAGACCACGCTGTCGAACGTGGCGCTCCGACGGCGTACGACCGGCACGGATTCCGCGCCCTCAGCCGCTGTAGTCATCCGTCTCTCCCTCCTCGCCCCGGCAGCGGGCTGTCGAGGTCAGCACTCCCGACGCCGTGGCGCCGCGCTGTCACCCAGGTCCACGCTGCTCCGGATCACAGCAGCCCGCAAACCTCCTCTCCAGCCTTGCCGCGTCCGCGCTTTGTCCCAGGTCAGGGCTCTCGGGGTGCCGATTCGGGAGATCGGGGGCTCCATGGAGGGGGTGGGACTCGGCGAGGTCGCGGGCGTGCAGCGCCCTTGGCTCGCCCTGGGCACGAGGACGCGCTGCGGCGGGCGCCCGCCGAGCCTCGGGCCCGTGACGATCCGCCGCGCGAACGCCGTCCACCCGATCACGGCCGTCCAGACCGAGTACTCGCTGTGGACCCGCGACCCGGAGGCCAAAGTGCTTCCCGCCTGCCGTGAGCTGGGGATCGGATTCGTCCCCTACTCGCCGCTGGGCCGCGGTTTTCTGGCGGGCCGGTTCTCCTCGCCGGACGAACTCGACGAGAAGGACTTCAGGCGCACCGGCCCCGCTTCACCGGCGAGAACCTCGAGGCGAACCTCAGGCTGGCCGAGAAGGTGAAGGAGATCGCCGCGGAGAAGGGTGTCACCGCGGCACAGCTCGCGATCGCCTGGGTGCTGGCACAGGGCGACGACCTGGTCCCCATCCCGGGCACCAGGCGCCGCACCTACCTGGAGCAGAACGCCGCCGCGGTCGACGTGGAACTGACCGAGGACGATCTCGCGCGCATCGCCGCCGAGCTCCCTGAGCCGGCGGGGGACCGCTACGACGAGGCCGGGATGGCGGCCGTGGGCATCCAGGTTCGGGCTCCTTGGTCGTCCCGACCTTTGGACGGCGGCCCGCGCGCGTGCGGCGTCAGCGTACGGCGGCCGGACGGGACGGACTTCGAGATCCTCGCACCGCTCTTCGTCACGGCCGGGGCGCTGCACTCTCCGCCGCTGCCGCGGCGCTCCGGCCTCGGCCGCCACCCCCGACTCGGCGGACTGCGGGATGACAGCGCGAATGCCACGCCGGCCGAGGATGCACGTGGATCGCACGGGACGACCACGCGTGACCGCTTGAGCCGGCGACTCGCGGTCGGGCGCCGGGGCGTCGGGTGCTATTCGCGCAGCAGCATGACGACCACGGCCACCACCACGGCAAGCGCCACGGCGGCGAGGCCGTGGACCAGGCGGTGCCGGCACAGGACCGGCAGGAAGTGGTCGGCGGCCAGACGGCCGGGACCGGTCAGGGCGAGGCTCGCCGCGACCGCGGCGATCAACAGTTCGAACTCGATGCCTTCGAGGCCGAAGAAGCCGCCACCCCACTTGAAGGCGACTGCGTTGATCATGACGCCGAGCACCGCGGCTGCGGCCAGTGGGGTGAGCAGTCCTACGGCGAGTCCCAGGCCACCCAGCGTCTCGCTGAGGGCGGCCACCACGGCCATCGTCTCGCCGGCCGGGTATCCGCTCGCGCTGAAGTACTCACCGGTACCGGCGAGGCCGGGTCCGCCGAACCAGCCGAACAGCTTCTGGGCGCCGTGGGCGGCCATGGCCAGTCCGAAGACGACGCGCAGCAGGAGCAGGCCGGCGTCATAGGCGGCCGACGTCGAGGCATAGCCGGTGGTGGAGGGGTGCATATTCGCTCTGGGGGAGGACATGAGGGGCCTTTGCTTCTTGTCGGGGGGCGGACGGAGGGAGCCAAGCACCGGGTGCGGTGCTTGCGGGAGCTCGGTCGGACGAACTGGAACCGTCGTTTGCCATACCCGCCCGGAAGCCGTCGATCACGCTCTGCGACCGGGCGCTCGAGTCGGATTCCCGGTGTCCCGCGGTGACGCCGCCAGGTCGCCGCTCTTCCCCTGCCTTGCCTGAACCGGCAAAGCGGTGAATGACACTGCCCGTGCCGCGCTCGCCGATCCGGGTCCAGCAGGCGGTAGCCGTCCACCACGTGTGGGTACCCTCCAGGCCGCCGCCAACCCCGTCCGCAGCACATCCGCGGTATCCACATCGAGCTACGGAAGGCCTACCACCCGTGACATCGCCCAGGCGCCGGGCGCGTGAACCCGCCCCGGGTTGACGCACGGGCGCGTGACGCGGGCCGGGTCGGGCACACGCATCGTCATGGGAACGCTGATCCGATGGGAACGAGCCGTGGAGCGCTGGCAGGATGCGCTGCTCGCCAAACTCTTGCGCAGCGAACCGGTCGAGTTGCTCGATGCGCTGCGGCGCGAATGCGACGACAACGCCGTTGTGTGCAGCCACAGTCGTGTAGTGGTGCCCAACGCCTACGAAGTGGCACTCGACGTCGATGTGTACAGGGAGCTGACGCGTCGCGGCGGCCGGGCAGGACAAGCCGGCCGGGCAGGGCAGGCGTTGACCGATGCGCTGGTCCGCCACGGGGAGGAGAACCACTATGAATGGGCGGGTCCGCTGACGGTGCGGGTCACCCCCTCGGCGGACCTCCCCAATGGTCGCTACCACGTCGCCAGCAGCGTCATGCCGCACGTCCGTGTCGACGGATTTCCGTGAGCCGGTGCAACGGCACGACGTCACACCCCCGGGCCGTCCAGCCCCTGGCGGGCGCGAAACGGGGCCCACAGGCCGCCTCTGTCGCGAACGCGCCGAGCAGCAGCCCTACCTGTTCTGAATCGCTTTCACCAGGCCGGCGACGAGGTTCGCCCGCTCGGCCATGGCCGCGATCACCAGATACTCGTGGTCGGCGTGGGCGCCGCCCCCGACTGCGCCGAGGCCATCGAGGGTCGGCACCCCCAGTGCGGCCGTGAAGTTGCCGTCGCTTCCGCCGCCGACCGCTTGGCCTTGGACGCCGGGAAGCAGCTGCCTTGCCACGGCAAAAAGCTCGGCCGAAGCCGCTTCGGGCATCGGGGGCCGACTGATGGCCCCCTCGACGGCGATCTCCGCCTCGTCGAGATGTGGAGTCAGCGCCGCGAACGCAGCCTCGATTCGTTCCTTCTCGTCGGCCGTCTCGACCCGGACGTCGACGACGACCGTTGCCCCTGCGGGAACGACATTGTCCAGGGTTCCCGCGGACGCGACGGTCGGGGTGACCGTCGTACCGATGCCGGGTCGGCCAAGCGCTGCGATGTCCAGTACCTGTTGCGCTGCCTCGACCAGGGCGTTGACCCCGGCTGCGGGCTCAAGGCCGGCGTGCGACGCCCGGCCTGCGACAGAGACCTGGAACGTGCCACAGCCCTTACGCCCGGTCTTCAGGGCTCCGCCGTCAGCGGCGCCCTCGAGCACAAGGACGGCGCCGCAGGCAAGGGCTCGTTCTTCGATGAGAGCGCGAGAGGAGCGGGAGCCGACCTCTTCGTCGGCGGTCACCAGAATCTCGACGCCTGAGCGGTCGTCGAGCGTCGCGAGGCCATGAACGCCCTGCACCAGACCGCCGAGCATGTCGAAGACCCCGGGGCCGGTCGCATGCCCGTTGTCGAGCACGAACGGGCGGCGTTCGAGCGTGCCGAGCGGGAACACCGTGTCATGGTGACCAAGGATCAGTACCTTGGAATCGCCGCCGGCTGCCCAGTGCACATGCGGCCCGGCTTCGCTCTCGACGAGGACGGCCTGCCCGCCAAGGCGGCTCTCGATGACAGCGGCGACAGCTTTGGCCGATGCCGTCAAGGCGTCGCGATCGCGCGACGGGGACTCGACTTCGACGAGCGTCCTGAGGTCCTCGATCATCGCGTCAACACTCACACTGACGGTTTCGTGCGTCGTCACGTCGCCTTCTTCCCCGAGGTGCCTGGAGCTGCGTTGCCATCTTCTGCGATCGATGCCGTCCGGGACCACCTGGCCGCAGGCCCCGCAGGGCGCGGATCACGCCTGCGGGGGAGGGCGTGGCGCGCGGCTGACGCCATGCGGCGTCGCAGGTGCATTCGGAGTCGAAACCGCGCCGCTTCGCGTGGCACGTGCCGCATGACGTGCAGATCGTGGGACCCTCGCTGCCGTCGGCACGGGCAGCCGTGCGGAGGCGGCAGTCTGCGGAATGAGGCGTAGCGGGGGCACGGCGAGGCTTTCCGGCCGAGTAGCGGCCCGGCGCTGTTCCCCCGCATGTGTTGGCACGGCACCTGCTTTCCGGTGGGGCAGGTTATGAGGGAAGGTAGCCACAGATGTGTCGATGGCTTGCGTATGCGGGTTCGCCCGTGCTGATGGACCGACTGCTGTATCAGCCCCAGCATTCTCTGATCGATCAGAGCCTGCACTCGCGGATGGGCGTCGAGACGACGAACGGCGACGGCTTCGGCATCGGCTGGTACAGCGACGGCACGGACGCCCCAGCGGTCTTCCGAGACACCGGTCCGGCCTGGAACAACCGCAACCTTCGCGACCTGTCGCAGCACATCACGTCGCGGCTGTTCTTCGCCCACATCCGGGCATCGACCGGGACCGCGGTGCAACAGACCAACAGCCACCCTTTCCGGCACGGCCGTTGGCTGTGGATGCACAACGGGTCGATCGCCGAGTTCCATCGCCTGCGGCGTGACCTGTGCCTGCTCGTCGATCCGGTCCTCTTTCCGAGCATCGAAGGCTCCACCGACTCCGAGGTCATGTTCTTCCTCGCGCTCACCATGGGCCTTGACCAGGACCCGCCAGGCGCCGTGGCGCGGATGGCCGGTCATGTCGAAAGCCTGGCCCAACTGCACGGCGTCCAGTCGCCGCTGCAGATGACGGTCGCCACGACCGATGGAGAGCACCTGTGGGCCTTTCGCTACTCCAGCGCTCGCCAATCACGGTCCCTGTTCCACAGCAACCGTGTTGAAACCCTGCGTCGGCTGCACCCGGATCTGGCCTTCCTGCGCGATGTGTCGGACGATGCGACGCTGATCGTGTCGGAGCCGCTGGGGGACCTGCCCGGCGCCTGGACCGAAGTCCCGGAGAGCAGCTACGGCCGCGTCGGGCGGGGGTTGCACGAGTGGCAGCCCTTCGTACCTCAGCCGGCGTAGGCCCGAGCCGGCGGGCGGGGGAGGGGCGGCAGCGGGTGGCCGCCCGGCGGGGCGCGTGCGTACTCCTCAGTGGGAGTCGTAGGTGCCCTGGAAGTGACCAAGTCGCCGCCAGGACGTCGTTGCGCCGTTGACCGGTGGGCGGACGAGGCACGGCTCGTACTCAACGCCGAGGACCGGCACACCGGTTGCGTCGGCGTGCGGCTCGGGGGCCGACACCGGCTGGTCCTGGACCTGGTCGCGGACAGGGACGGCGCCGCTACGCCCACGGTGACGATCGCAGCGGTGTCCGACACCGGCGGCGACTCCTCGATGCCCGTCCTGCCGGACGCGGCGACCTGGGTGCTGCCCGATCTGGAACTGATCCGCACTGGTTTGCTCGACGTCGATCGTCTGCACCCGCTGGTCGCCTCAGCACTGGTTCCGGATTGTCCGCCGGACTGTCCGCCGGGCGAGCCCATCACCGAAACCGCGGTCCGCGAACTCCACGAGGAGACCGGTCTGATCGTCAAGGCCGACGACCTGCGCCTCGCCCAGGTCGTCCACGGCGCCTGGGGTGCCGAAGCGCCCAACGGTTTCCTCACCGTCGTCTTCGCAGCTCACCGATGGGCCGGGCAAGCCGAGAACCGCGAACCCGCCAGGCATGCCCAGGTCCGCTGGGCCGACACCGGCGACCTCCCCCAGGAATGCGCGCGCACCCATCTCGGCCACGGCCCTGCGCCACTGCCTTTCCGGCGGTCCACATTCTCTCTGCGCGGCTGGCCGCCGTGAGCCGACACAAACGACCACCGGCGAGTGTGACGTGTCACAGACATCCTCGCGGCATTGTGGGAGCTTCAACTTCGTTACTTCTCAGTGGAGTTCGGGCGTCGAAAGGATCGAATGAGCACTCTGGAAGCCGTCACGCTCGACCAGGTGGTCGACACGGCCCACTACCCCCTGTCGGAACTCGAAAGTGCCGAGGGGCAGGCCGTCGTCTCCCGTGCCCGGTGCGAACTGTCGACCGTCGGCTGCACCGTACTGCCGGACTTCATCCGCCCCTCACTGCGCGATGTCCTACGGCAGGAGTGCTCCGCCATCGCACCGCGCGCGCACTTCGACACCGAAACCGTCAACGTCTACAACATCCCCGTGGACTCGGCCCTGCCGGAGGACCACCCGGGCCGGCGGACCTTCCAGCGGGGCAACGCGTTCGTCGCGCGGGACCGTATCCCCGCGGGCTCCCTCATCAGCCGGCTCTACTCCCACACCGCGTTCCAGAGCTTCGTCGCCCGCTGCTTCGGCCTGCCGCAGCTTCACGAGCTGGCCGACCCGCTCTCCGGGCTGGTTCTCAACGTCGTCGAACCGGGCATGGAACATCCCTGGCACTTCGACACCAACGAGTTCACCGTCAGCATGCTCACCCAGGAGGCGCAGGCCGGCGGCGTCTTCGAGTACTGCCCGAACATCAGGTCCGCGCAGGACGAGCGCTTCGACGACGTCCGTGACGTCCTGGACGGCCGGGGCGAGCGGCTGACCCGGAGCCTGTCCCTGCAACCCGGTGACCTGCAGCTGTTCAAAGGCCGCTACTCGCTGCACCGGGTCAGCCCCGTGCGGGGCGACGTCGCGCGCCACTCCGCGATATTCGCCTACAGCGAGCGCCCCGGCGTCATCGGGAGCGTGGCACGGACCGGGCAGCTCTTCGGCCGCGTCATGCCCGAGCACGTGGCGGCCGAGGGCCGTGCCGTCCGCGGCGACCGTCTGCTGGACTGACGGTCGGCGCGGCCCAGTCCCCCCACTCTGCGATCCACGCGATCCATGGAGGAGTAAGCCCTGTGCGTTTCGACGCGACCGGAAAAGTCTCGCTCGACCACATCTACACCCAGCCCGATCCGCGCGCCTATTTCAGCGTGCTGCGCCCCCTCGGCTACTGCGTTCCACAACTGGCCAAGCCCTACTTCGCGAAGCTCATCAAGGATTACCGGGACTCCCAGCACGTCGCCGTGCCGAAGGTGCTGGACATCGGCTGTTCGTACGGAATCAATGCCGCCCTGCTGAAGTACGACGCGACCATGGACGAGCTCTACGCACGCTACGGCGAGGAGCAGCGCGCAGGGGAGAGCCGCGAGGCCTTGCTCGCCCGGGACCGGGAGCTGGCCCGCTCGTGGCAGCCCGCGCAGCCCGTACGCTTCGTCGGCCTCGACACCTCCTCCGGCGCGCTGTCGTACGCACTCGAGGCCGGGTTCCTCGACGACGCCGTGCACGCCGACCTGGAGGCGCACGAGCCGACACCGCGGCAGCGCGCCCAGTTCGCCGGGACGGACCTGGTGATCTCGACGGGCTGCCTCGGCTACGTCACCGAGCGGACGCTCAAGCGCGTCGTCGAGGCGCAGGGCACCCACCGGCCCTGGATGGCGCACTTCGTGCTGCGGATGTTCCCGTTCGACCCCGTCGAGCACGCGCTCGCCGAACTCGGGTACCGGACCGTCCATGTCGAAGGCGTCTTCAAACAGCGGAGGTTCGCCTCCCAGGAGGAACAGACGCTCGTCCTGGACACGATGTCGTCCAACGGGGTGGATGCGCGGGGCCTGGAGGCGGAAGGCTGGCTGTACGCACAGCTCCACCTTTCCCGGCCGCACCGCCCGTCCGAGCCCAACGATTCGAATCGAGAGCAGAGTTGAAGATCAGTCAGGATGTACCAGGCAACGCGACCTTCGCCCAGGAGGACAGCCTTCCACGTGTGCCGCTGCCGACGCCGGAGGCGAGCTGTGAGCGGTTTCTCGCCTGGTGCGCGCCGCTGCTGACCGCCGACGAGCTGGCGGCGACGGAGGCGGAGGTGGCAGCCTTCCTCCGGCCCGAGGGCCCCGGCCGGGTGCTGCACGCGGCGCTTGAGGAGTACGACGCCACGGAGGGCGTGCACAGCTGGCTCGACACCTTCTGGCCGTACCGCTACCTGGGCCGCCGGGACCGGATCGCGCTCAACGCCAACTTCTTCTTCCTGTTCCAGGACACCGGCCAGGCGCAGCTGGAACGGGCGGCCGGGCTCGTCGCCGGGGCCCTCAACTACAAGCGGCAGCTCGACCGGGGGCTCATCGCGCCGGTGGTCCAGCGCGGCGTGCCCCAGTCGATGGTGCAGAACAAGTTCCTGTTCTCCACCACCCGGATCCCCGGCGCCGAGCTGGACACCGTCCGCGCCCCCTACACCGAGGCGTGGCCGGGCCCGTCCGACGCACGGCACATCGTGGTGTTCTTCCGGGGCGGCATGTTCCGCCTGGACGTGCTCGGCCCGGACGGTGTGCCGCACAGCCTGGAGGACATCGAGGCGGGCCTGAGCGCCGTGATGAAAGCCGGCGCCGAGCCGGCGGACGTGTCGGTGGGCCATCTCACCACCATGGCCCGCGCGGAGTGGGCGGCCGCCCGGCAGTCCCTCATCGCCTGCCACCCCCGCAACGCCGGCGCACTCGAGGACGTGGAGACCGCGCTGTTCTGTGTCTGCCTGGAGGACTTCGCACCTGCGGACACCCAGGAGGCCTGCGACGAGCTGCTGTACGGCGACCGCGGCAATCGCTGGTTCGACAAGGCCGTGTCGTTCGTCGTCTTCGCCGACGGCCGGGCGGGCATCAACGTCGAGCACTGCGAGCTGGACGGGACGACCATCCTCAGCTTCACCGACGCCCTGCTCAGCACCCCGCCCGAGGAACACTCCCGGCAGTCCGGGGCACGCTCGCAGGGGCTGCCCGCGCTGGAACCGGTCACGTTCGAACTGGACGACGCCCTGCGGACCCAAGCGCGTTCGGCCGCCGACGCGTTCGCCGCGTACGGACAGGCCACCGCGACGGCCACGGTGGCGTTCGACGACTTCGGCGCCACCACGGCCAAGGCGCTGGGGGTCTCGCCCGATGCGTTCGTCCAGGTCGCCTACCAGCTGGCCCACCAGCGCGCGAAGGGGCACCTGGGCGCCACGTACGAGTCGATCGCCACCCGCCAGTACCGGTACGGGCGGACCGAGGCGATGCGGGTCGTCACCCCGGAGATGGTCGCCTTCGTCGCGACGATGGAGGACCCGTCGGCGGCCCCGGCCACCCGCCGCGCGGCGTTCCGGGCCGCCGCCCAGGGCCATGTGACCCGCGCGAAGGAATGCCAGGCCGTGCAGGTGCCCGAACAGCACCTGTGGGAACTGGAACTGATCCAGCGCCGCCGCGGCACGGAGCTCGGCGTGACCCAACAGCCCGCGCTGTACCGGACACCGGGCTGGCTGACGATGCGCGACGACTACCTGAGCACAAGCTCGGCGCCGTCCCACAACATCCAGTACTTCGGCTTCGGCTCGACGAGCAGCCGCTGTATCGGGGTGGCCTATGTACTGCTGCCGGAGCGTTTCAACGTCTACCTGAGCACGCCGCAGACGGTGGCCGACCAGATGTTCACGTTCGCGGACCGGCTGCGGGAGGCGGTGGCCGAACTGCGGGAACTGCTGGGTTCCGAGGACTGAACCGACGGCAGGCTCGGGTCGGGCGTGCGTTTCGGCACCATTCGACGTTTTGGCACCATTCGACGCTTCGGCGCTCTCGACATGAGTGGAGGGCCGAGTTGGCGGATCCAGCCGACGCCCCGCCCGAGCTCGCCGCCCGGCCCCACACGCGAGCCGGGGGCAGGAAAAGCCCTGTCCAGGCCGACCGGCCGATGTGATCATCACCGTATGCGATTCCGTGCTGCCACAGCAGGCCCCGCCGACCTCGACCGCGCCGCCGCCTACCCCGCCGACGGCCCCGTCCCCGCCCTCACCCCCGAGAGGATCCGGGAGGAGCTCGCGCGCAACCAGTTCCGCCCCGAGTGGATCTGGTTCGCCGAGGACGAGGACGGCGAGATCCTGGCCCGCGCCCTGTGGTGGGGCCGTGCCGAC
Organism: Streptomyces sp. NPDC027962; assembly: GCF_055566095.1. NCBI lineage: Bacteria > Bacillati > Actinomycetota > Actinomycetes > Kitasatosporales > Streptomycetaceae > Streptomyces > Streptomyces sp. NPDC027962. Next base: position 229,515 of record NZ_JBVHTA010000004.1, on the reverse strand, counting down.
AGCGAGCGGCCCATCGCGCTCGACTGCCTCCAGGTCCGCTCCACCGTGGCCGCCCCGGCCGCCGTCGCCGCCGGGCTGCTGGCCGCCGGCCATGCCGCCTTCGCGGCTCTTCCGGGCTACAACATCTCGCTGCCCCGCGACTGGCGGAGCGACCCGGCGCTGGCCGAGGCAGTGGCCTGGCGCCGGGAAGCGGGGTACAAGTCCGGTTTGAGCAGCGAGATCGAGCGTCTGCGCTACGAGTGGACACCGGTCGCGAAGGATCCCGAGCCCGCGGCGAAGCTGGTCTTCCGGGAGGGAACGGACGAGGAGTTCCTCCATGCGTTCATGCGGCTGTCCGCGGGGAGCCTGGATCTGCACACGCGCAACGAGCTCCGCTCGATGGACGCCGAGCAGCTGGCCCGCGAGGACATCGCGTTCTACCGCGACTGCCCCGGTGAGCGTTCCTGGTGGCGCCTCGCCGACCTTCGGGACGGCACGTTGGCCGGCGTGGCCATCCCTTCCGCGACCCCCTACCACCGCAACGTCGGCTACCTGGGCGTCGTCCCCGAGCGGCGCGGCCAGGGCCTGATCGACGAAATCCTCGCCGAGATCACCCGGTTCCACGCGAGCGAGGGCGCCGACCGCATCACGGCCACCACGGACACCGTCAATGTTCCGATGGCCGCCGCGTTCGACCGCGCGGGCTACCAGGTGACGGAGATCCGCCTCGTTCTGGAGAGCCCCCCGCAGTGAGTGCCGACCCCCCAGGGCCTCCCCGGTACGTGCCGCTCACCTGCCCGGCGCATCCCGCTCAGGGGTACCGCTTGAGAGATCGAACTGGTGGCGGGTTAGCATATGAGCGCCGCCTAGCTCGAAAGATAATCCTGTGACTGTCAATGACGACTCGTTCACCAATTGGAAGAACCGCGAGGAGATCGCGGAGTCGATGATCCCCATCATCGGGAAGCTGCACCGCGAGCGGGACGTGACCGTCCTGCTGCACAGCCGCTCGTTGGTGAACAAGTCGGTGGTGAGCATCCTCAAGACCCACCGATTCGCCCGGCAGATCGCCGGTGAGGAACTCTCGGTCACCGAGACCCTGCCCTTCCTCCAGGCCCTCACCACCCTCGATCTCGGACCGTCCCAGATCGACATCGGCATGCTCGCCGCGACGTACAAGGCCGACGACCGCGGACTGTCGGTGGAGGCATTCACCGCCCAGTCCGTCGCCGGCGCCACGGGCGAGGGCAAGATCGAGCGCCGCGAGCCGCGCGACGTCGTCCTCTACGGCTTCGGCCGCATCGGCCGGCTCGTCGCCCGCCTGCTCATCGAGAAGGCCGGCTCCGGCAACGGTCTGCGCCTGCGCGCCATCGTCGTCCGCCAGGGAGGTGACCAGGACATCGTCAAGCGCGCCTCCCTGCTGCGCCGCGACTCCATCCACGGCCAGTTCCAGGGCACGATCACCGTCGACGAGGCGACCAGCACGATCGTCGCCAACGGCAACACCATCAAGGTGATCTACGCGAACGACCCGTCCGAGGTCGACTACACGGCGTACGGCATCAAGGACGCCATCCTCATCGACAACACGGGCAAGTGGCGCGACCGCGAGGGCCTCTCCAAGCACCTGCGTCCCGGCATCGAGAAGGTCGTCCTGACGGCTCCGGGCAAGGGCGACGTCCCGAACATCGTCCACGGCGTCAACCACGACACGATCAAGCCGGACGAGCAGATCCTGTCCTGCGCGTCCTGCACCACCAACGCGATCGTCCCGCCGCTGAAGGCGATGGACGACGAGTACGGCGTCCTGCGCGGCCATGTGGAGACCGTCCACTCGTTCACCAACGACCAGAACCTGCTGGACAATTACCACAAGGCCGACCGCCGCGGCCGCTCGGCGCCGCTCAACATGGTCATCACCGAGACCGGTGCCGCCTCCGCCGTCGCCAAGGCGCTGCCCGACCTCAAGGCGCCGATCACCGGCAGCTCGATCCGTGTCCCCGTCCCGGACGTCTCGATCGCCATCCTCAGTCTGCGCCTGGGCCGCGAGACCAGCCGTGACGAGGTCCTCGAGTACCTGCGCGACGTCTCGCTGCACTCGCCGCTGAAGCGCCAGATCGACTTCACCACCGCCCCCGACGCCGTTTCCATGGACTTCGTCGGCTCGCGTCACGCCTCGATCGTCGACGCCGGCGCCACCAAGGTCGACGGCGACAACGCGATCCTCTACCTGTGGTACGACAACGAGTTCGGTTACTCCTGCCAGGTCATCCGCGTCGTCCAGCACGTCTCCGGTGTCGAGTACCCGACGTACCCGGCTCCGGTGATCTGATTCGGCGGATTGCCGCCCGAGTGTTCGAAGGCCCCTGTGCTTGGGCGACGTTTACGCGTCGTCATCGCACGGGGGTCTTCGTCATGCCAGGTCCGGGGGAGAACTCCGGGTGAGCCGCGTCTCACCGGGCCGCCGCCACTTGTCTATGCAACGAGTTGCATAGAACGATGAGGGTATGGCGCTCGAACACGCGATCCTCGTCTCCCTGCTGGAGCAGCCGGGCTCCGGATACGAGCTGGCCCGGAGGTTCGACCGGTCCATCGGATACTTCTGGACCGCCACCCACCAGCAGATCTATCGCGTGCTCAAGCGCATGGAGAGCGACGGCCTGCTCGATCTCCGCGAGGTGCCGCAGCAGGGCCGGCCGGACAAGAAGGAGTACTCCGTCGCCGGGCCCGGCCGCGCCGCCCTCGCCGAGTGGCTGCACGAGCCGATCGAACCCGAGAGCCTCCGCCACGACCTCGCCGTGAAGATCCGCGGCGCGGCCTTCGACGAACCGGCCGCGCTGCTCCGTGAGGTCGAGCGGCATCGTCAGGTGCACAGCGACCGGCTCGCGCACTACCTGTCCGGTGAAGTACGCGACTTCACCGGGCCCGACGCCCCGGCACAGCCCCACGCGGGGCAGGAGCTGCAGCATGTCGTGCTCCGCGGCGGCATCGCGTACGAGCGGATGACCATCGCCTGGCTCGACGACGTACTCGCCACCCTCCGCCGGCTCGGCGCGTCCCACCCGCCCGCCTGAACCGCCACGCCCTCTGCACCCGTAATCCGTAATCCGTAATCCGTAATCCGTAATCCGTAATCCGTAACGCACGATCCGCGATCTCCACCCTCAACTCCTCGGAAGGCGAACACCCATGGCCGACCCGCTGCTGTTCAATCCGCGCACCTACGACCCGGCGCACTTCGACCCCGAGACCCGCAGGCTCCTGCGCGCCACCGTCGACTGGTTCGAGGACCGCGGCAAGCGCCGGCTGATCGAGGACTACCGCACTCGTTCCTGGCTGGCGGACTTCCTCGCGTTCGCCGCCAAGGAAGGGCTGTTCTCCACCTTCCTCACCCCGTCCTCCGCCGCCGGACCGCAGGACCCGGACCGGCGCTGGGACACCGCCCGGATCGCCGCGCTCAACGAGATCTTCGGGTTCTACGGCCTGGACTACTGGTACGCGTGGCAGGTGACCGTCCTCGGCCTCGGCCCGGTCTGGCAGAGCGACAACGCCGCTGCTCGTACCCGCGCGGCGGAACTCCTCTCGCAGGGCGAGGTGTTCGCCTTCGGCCTGTCCGAGAAGACCCATGGCGCCGACATCTACTCCACCGACATGCTGCTGGAGCCCGACGGCAACGGCGGCTTCCTGGCCAGTGGTTCCAAGTACTACATCGGCAACGGCAACGCTGCCGGTCTTGTCTCCGTCTTCGGCCGTCGCACCGACATCGAGGGCCCGGACGGTTACGTCTTCTTCGCCGCCGACAGCCGCCACCCGGCATACCACCTCGTGAAGAACGTCGTCGACTCCTCCAAGTACGTCAGCGAGTTCCGTCTCGCGCAGTACCCCGTCGGCCCCGACGACGTCCTGCACACCGGCCGCGCCGCCTTCGACGCCGCCCTCAACACCGTCAACGTGGGCAAGTTCAATCTCTGCACCGCCTCGATCGGCATCTGCGAGCACGCGATGTACGAGGCCGTCACCCACGCGCACAACCGCATCCTGTACGGCCGCCCCGTCACCGCCTTCCCGCACGTGCGCCGCGAGCTGGCCGACGCCTACGTCCGACTCGTCGGGATGAAGCTGTTCAGCGACCGGGCCGTCGACTACTTCCGCTCCGCAGGCCCCGACGACCGCCGCTACCTGCTGTTCAATCCGATGACGAAGATGAAGGTGACCACGGAGGGCGAGAAGGTCATCGACCTCATGTGGGACGTCATCGCCGCCAAGGGCTTCGAGAAGGACAACTACTTCGCCCAGGCCGCCGTAGAGATCCGGGGCCTGCCCAAGCTCGAGGGCACGGTCCATGTGAACCTCGCGCTGATCCTCAAGTTCATGCGCAACCATCTGCTGCATCCGGCCGAGTACGCGCCGGTGCCGACCCGTCTCGACGCGGCCGACGACACGTTCCTCTTCCAGCAGGGACCGGCACGCGGCCTGGGCTCCGTGCGCTTCCACGACTGGCGCACCGCCTACGACGCGTACGCCGAGGTGCCCAACGTCGCCCGCTTCCGCGAACAGGCCGACGCCCTGTGCGATTTCGTCGCCACCGCCGCACCTGACGAGGAGCAGAGCCGCGACCTCGACTTCCTGCTCTCCGTCGGCCAGCTGTTCGCGCTGGTGGTGCACGGGCAGCTGATCCTGGAGCAGGCCCGCCTGACGGGCTTGGACGAGGACGTGCTCGACGAGCTCTTCTCCGTCCTCGTACGCGACTTCTCGGCGCACGCCGTCGAACTGCACGGCAAGGACTCCGCCACCGCGGAGCAGCAGCAGTGGGCACTCGGCGCGGTCCGGCGGCCCCTGGCCGACGCAGCGCGCTCGGCGCGCGTCTGGGAGCGGGTCGAGGCACTGTCCGGCGCGTACGAGATGGCGCCGTAACGACGCTGTCGGCGCGGCAGGGGAGCGCATCCCTCGGCCTGTGGCCCACCTGGCCCACCGTGCTCGTCGCGCGGTGGGCCATGCGTACTGCTCAAGCGCCCGCGGCAAATGGCAGCGGGCGGAAATGTCAACGCCCCGTACGCCGATGCCTTCCCCGCGCCGGCTCCGACTCGTCGATGTCGGCGGGACCGTCGGCGAACTCGTCGGTGTCCGTGGGGAAGTCGCCCTCGGCGTAAGCCGGTTCGAGGAACAGGCCGTGATACGCAGGCGAGGAGGGCGAAGCCGGAGGCTTCAAGGATGCGGTGGGCTGAGCAGCGGACACGGTGTTCCCCCGGAGGTTTCAAAGAGACGGCTGATGCGCACGGACATGCCCGGCCGGACCGCCCGCGTTGCTTCCCTGTGCCCGCACCGACCGAAGAGGTGGGGGCACGGCGCGGATTGTTGTGCCGCCGTCGGTATATGTGTGACGGAGACATGCTTGCACAGACATCGGATGAGCAGCCAACCGAATCCCGGTGCGGACGCTCTCGCCCCGAGTACCCTCGCCGGACCGCACGCCTGCCAGGAACGCTACGCCGCGGTCGTGACGTCGGCCGCCGGTAGGGCGGACCTTGCCTCGGCCTTCAGCGTCCCGCGGGCCTCCACCCGCTTCTCGGCCTCGACGGTGTCCCAGTAGGGGTGCGTGGCGATGCGGATCGAGAGGTCGGTGCATTCCATCCGCAGCCGCTTCACCAACCGCTTCTGCTCCTCGGTCCAGCCGGGGCTGTCCTCACGGCCACCGGTGACCTGACCGGTGTGCGGATGCTCGGTGCCCGGCCAGCCCGCCATGGGCTCCACGCTCCACGGCAGCGTGCGGCAGAGGGCGGCCAGCTCGGAGGTTGCCTGGTGAAGGCGCGTTTGCGCGGTACGCAGATCGTCGGGAAAGTCGGTTCCGGCCATGCACGAAACCATACTCCTGTTCGATTTTAAATGGCGAGTGCGACACGGCAGGAGTCCCGCTCCTTCGCGCAGGCAAGGTCTTCGGACCCACCTGCGAGTGGTGCGTGGGTCCCGGCGAGACATGGCCGGGGGTCGGCGAGCAAGATCCAGGCGCTCGGTACGCCGGCCGGACGTGCTGACCCACCTGGCGGACAGCGACGGCATCGTGTTAGTCAACGACGTTCCGTGGTGCTGGGTCGCAGAAGGCGCTGAGGCTCGAGTCCCGCGTCTCGACCGACGAGTTGTGGGAGCAACCGCCCGGTTCCTCAGGTCGCCTTCGCCGAAACCGCGCCGGTCAGGCTGCCGCTGTGAACGCCGTGGAGATCGCGGTGTCGGTGCGGGCATGGATGACGAGGCGGGTTCCGGTGGTGTCGGCGTTCGACTCGAGCAGACGCCGGGCCGGGGCGCTGTGCGTGGCGACGGACATCAGCACCCCGAGGTGGTTGCACATGCGGTGGGCTCTGAGCACGGCGCTGACCGCCGCACTGCCGGCGGCCGGTTCCTCGAGGACGATGACGACGGGGGCCGGCCGGTGGAGGTGGACGAGATCACTGATCTCCTTCGCGAGCGCTGCCCGCTGACCGATGCCGGGGTCGGTGTGCACAGTAATGACCAGGACGCCGTGTTCGATCAAGTGGGACAGCATCACTGCCTCCGATTCCTGCCCTCATGGGGGCGAGCTTGGCTGTAGTGAAACCGTCCCGTCCAGGGTTCGCAATGTGCCACGCGAGCGGTGAGAACCACGCCGCCCCATCCGGTAGCGGCCCGAAGGGCAGGAGCAGCGCGCATGCAGCCGCGCGGCGCTCCCGTGCCGCCTCTCGCGGTCACGCGCGCCACGCGTCCGTTCGGGTGAATCTCGACGCTTCGGGCCGCCCACCGGGGCACTCGCGGCCGTGCCGTACGGGGCACGCGTAAACGGCGGCACAGCGCAAACGGCACACCCGTGAACGGTGCACAGCGCACCGCGGTCAGCCGGAGGCGCGACCACCTCGTGGTGGCAGGCGGTGCAGCCGGACGCCGGTCAGCCGGCCTTCGGTGACGCGGGCCTTCATGAACGTGCAGTGCGGCTGCCGTCGACGGTCCGTGGGTGAGCCGGGGTTGAGCAGCCGCAGGCCACTCGGGGCCGTGGTGTCCCACGGAATGTGGCTGTGTCCGAAGACGAGTACATCGAGGTCGGGGAACCTGGCGGCGCATCTGTCCTCGCGCCCGGCGGCGGGACCCGTCTCGTGGACGACTCCGAACCGGAGTCCGCCGAGTTCGGCGCGGGCGACCTCGGGCAGCCGCGTCCGCAGTTCAGCTCCGTCGTTGTTGCCGTATACGGCCACGAGGCGCGCCGAACGGGCCTCGAACAGATCGAGTGTGGCTTCGTCGGCCCAGTCTCCCGCGTGGAACACCACATCGGCCTTGTCGAGCTCTGCGAGGAGCTCCGCGGGCAGGTGCCGCGCGCGCCTGGGGACATGGGTGTCCGAGATCAGCAGCAGTCGCATGCGCCTACCCTGCCGAACCGCTGGGGGCGGTGCAGCCGGTGTCCAGCACTCACGATGCCGACGTTCAGGGGGCGGCGGTGCGGCGCTGGTCGCCGCTGTTCTGCCGGAGTTGCTCCATCGTCCGCGTGATGTCCTCGACCCGGGCAGCGAGTTCGCGGTGGTGATCCTGCAGGTGCGGGCGGGTGTCGGCCAGGGGGGCGACGAGGTTGGCGGCGTCGTTGTCGGCGAGGGCGCGCGAGAGGTTGCGCAGGGGAGCGTCTGCTCGGGTGGGCAGGTCGGTGAGGGCCGTGATCTGGCCGGCGAGCCGGCGCAGGTCGGCTGCGTGGCCGCGGGCCCAGGCGGTGACGGTGCGGTCGGCGGCGCGCCGGTCGCGGGTGGCCTGGACGCGTTCTTCGCCGGTGGAGCCCTCGATGCCGGGGCGCAGTCGCAGGTAGCGGCGCTCGGCCGCCTGGCGGCTGGCGACGCCAAGGGGGTGGGCCAGGTCGGCCCAGCTGGCGCCGGCGTCACGGGCCGCCTCGATCAGGCCGGTCTCCCAGCCGGCGAGCTGGTGGCGCACCTCCCGCAGCAGGAGCAGGGCCGCGAGGGCCTGGTCGGGGCCTGCCGGGTCGGTGCCGCGGGCACGTCCGTCTCCGTGGTCGCTGTCGACGTCGGTGCGTGCTTCACGAACCGCTTCGTCGATGGCCCTCAGGGCGGTCATGGCGGCGAGGAACGAGGCGGGACGGCTTGGTGCCGTCGGCGGGTCGGCTGGTGGCATCTGGTTTCTCCGATCACGTCACCCTTTGGGTGACGTCGAGCTTGTCATCGTTTCGATGACATGTTACAACGGTGACAGGTGAAAGCGCATTGGCACTACTGCCCTGAACCATCTGGAGGTGTTTCGCGATGTTGATGCGCACCGACCCGTTCCGCGAGTTCGACCGGCTCACCCAGCAGCTCCTCGGCACGTCCGGTACCTGGTCGAGGCCCTCGGTGATGCCGATGGACGCCTACCGCGAGGGCGATCAGTACGTCGTCGCGTTCGACCTGCCCGGAGTGAGCCAGGACGCGATCGACATCGACGTCGAACGGAACATGCTCACCGTGAAGGCCGAGCGTCGCCCGGCCACGAAGGCCGACGACGTGCAGATGGAACTGTCCGAGCGGCCGCTGGGCGTCTTCTCCCGCCAGATCGTGCTGGCCGACACCCTCGACACGGAGAACATCACGGCGGACTACGATGCCGGTGTCCTCACGCTGCGCATTCCCATCGCCGAGCGCGCCAAGCCTCGGAGGATCAGCGTCAGCGCCGGCACCGGGCAGAAGCAGATCAGCAGCTGAGGCAGTGCCTCACGCACACAGCGGCGGAGGACGGGACGGGCCGTGATCTCCCCCTCCCGGACCCGTCCTCCGTGCCGCCGGACAAGGGGGCAGCGGTGGTGCACATGAAATGGCATGAGTTCCTCAAGGCCGTCCAGGAGCGCGGCGAATACGGGTCGACGCAGGAAGCAGAGCGGGCGGCCCGGGTCGTCCTCGGCCTGCTGGGCGCCCACCTGGTCGGAGAGGAGAGGGCGGAGCTCGCCGCACGACTGCCGGAGACCTTCGCCCTGATTCTGCTCAATCCGCTGCGGGCAGCCGAACCGCTCGATGCCGAGCGCTTCGTGCGCGCGACAGCGGCCTGGATCGAGGGGGCGACGGAGCAGACCGCGAAGTGGGACGTCAGCGCCGTCCTGAGCGTGGTCGCCGACGCGGCCGGCGAGGGCCTTCTGCGCCGCGTCCTGCTTCAGCTGCCCCCGGGTTACGACCTGCTCTTCGGCCGCCCCGGCGCGGCCTGAATCTCACCCGCCGCCGTCCCGACGCCGCCGTCGAGCGGCGTGGGACGGCCGTCAGGAAGGAATCCCACGATCGTGAACTGGCAGCAGCTCGTCCATGACGTTCGTGTCTCGGGCCGGTACGCGAGCAGCGCGGAAGCCGAACGCGTCGTCCATGCGGTGCTGACCGTGCTGGGTGGCCACGTCAGCGGCGAAGAACGCTGCGAACTGGCCCGACTTCTGCCCCCGCACGCCGCTGAAGTGCTGGTCGGCCAGGCCCCGTTGCCCCAGCCCCTGACCGCACCCGCCTTCGTCGACGCCGTCGCCGATCACGTCGCGTCCCTCAGTCCGTCCGAGGCCCGCTGGGCCACAGGCACCGTCCTCACCCTGCTCGCCGACCATGCGGGCGAGAGCCTCACCCGTCGCATCCTCGCCGAACTGCCGCGCGGTTACGCCCTCCTGTTCGGGCGGGCCGAGCTCATCCCCGCCGCTGCAGCATGAGCGCGGGCACCATCCCACGCCCGCCGGCGTGGTGCGACCACGGGAGCAGTCCGCTGTCCGCGGGCACCCCACCGAAGGACACCGTGATGACGCAGGACGAAGACCTGACGGTCGGCATCGGGCGAGTCGACGGCCGAGTCACCGTGACCGTGGTGGGGGAGATCGACATCTTCCCGGCGGGAGGCGCACGAGCGCGGCATCCCGTTCCGCCTCACGGGGATGAGATCGCCGCTGGTGCGGACGCTGCTCCGATGGACCGGAACGGCGAACGTCCTGACGGCCGACGATCAAGGATGACGCGGGCTCGTCACCGTTCCGGGCGACAGGTGCGCCGCGCCCTGGGCGTACGGGACCGTGAAGCGCCCCGCCGGCGTCGGCTTCGGGCACCCCTGGCGTCGGACCGGCGCCCTCCACCGGGGGCGCCGGGCCCGCCTCACCCTCCCTGCCCGGCCGGAACTCCGTCGAGCCCCAGTCCCGCGGCGAGCCGGGCGCGATGCCATGCCGGCGGGCCGAAGAGCCGGCTCGAGCCGTGCGCGCGCTTGAAGTAGCGGTGGGCGTCGTGTTCCCAGGTGATGCCGATGCCGCCGTGCAGCTGGATCATCTCGCCCGCCACCCAGGAGAACGCCTCCGAGCACGCCGACTTGGCGACCGCCGCGCAGCGGGTCAGGTCGGGTGACCCCCCGGCTGCCGCGAAGGCCGCGCCGAGCGCGGCCGAACGCGCCGACTCGACGAGCACGTAAGCGTCCGCGAGCCGGTGCTTCACCGCCTGGAAGGACCCGATGGGCCGCCCGAACTGGATGCGGTCCATGGCGTGCGCGACGGTGAGCTCGAGGCAGCGCTCGGCTGCACCGGTCTGCTCGGCGGCGAGCGCCGTGCAGGCCAAGTCCAGTACGTGCCCAAGGATCCGCTCTCCGTCGCCGTCGGTGCCGACGAGCCGGCCCCCGGCACCGCGGAGGACCACCCGCGACTGCGCCCGTGACCGGTCCATCGTGGCCACCGGTTCACGGCTCACCCCCGCGCCGTCCACGGCCACCTCGAAGAGCGAGACCCCTGCGTCCGTACGGGCCGCCACGAGCAGAACGTCGGCTGCGCAGCCGTCCAGCACATGCTCCTTGGTCCCGTCGAGCCGCCACGTCCCGCCGGGCCGGCGGGTGGCTGCGCAGCAGGGCGCCGTCGGATCCCACGAGCCCCGCTCGGCCCAGGCCAGTGCCCCTGTGGCGCGGCCGGCGGCGAGCTGCGGCAGGAGCCGCGCGCATGCCGCTTTGTCGTCCGAGGCGAGCAGCGCCTGCACCGTGAGAACGGCGGAGCCGAGGAAGGGAACGGGACTGAGGCCTCGCCCCAACTCCTCCATGACCACGTGGACTTCTGTCGCACCGCAGCCCGCCCCGCCGTACTGCTCCGGAACGGCGAGGCCCGCGCCCCCGATCTGCTCGGTGAGGGGACGCCAGGCCGTCGCGCCCTTGTGGTGGGTCAGGAGCGACCGTACGGCAGCCCGCAGTTCCTCCTGCTCCTCGGTCGGTCTCATGGGTGCGCTCCTGTCCGTGGCGGCCGCTCTCAGGGGGTGAGGACGCGGGCCCGGCATGCGGCGGGGGTGCCCCAGGCCGACCGCAGTGCGCGGGCCTTGCGCATCCACAGCGACAGCTCCAGCTCGTCGGTGTAGCCGATGGCGCCGTGGATCTGCAGAGCGGTGCCGGCCGCGGTGCAGGCCGCCTCGCACGCGGCCACCTTCGCTGCCGCGATCTGGCGACCGGAGTCCGGATCGCTCTGCGCCAGGGCGAGTGCGGCGGCATGGAGCAGCGGTTCGGCGAACTCGAGGCCGATCAGGGCGTCGGCCAACCGGTGCTTCACCGCCTGGAAGGACCCGATCGCCACACCGAACTGGGTCCGCTGTCCGGCATGGGCGACGGTACGGGCCAGCAGGGTGCGGCCCAGCCCGTGCGACTGGGCGGCCGTGACCAGCGCGGCGACGTCGGCGGCGTGTGCGGCTGCGGCCTTCACGGCGTGGCCGCGCGCCACGAGTTGTCCGCCCGGGGGGCGGAACAGCCGGCGGGCCGGATCGAGGGACATCTGGACGGGCCCGGCCCGGTCCGACAGCCGTACGGTGTCGCCGTCGACAACGAGGACCGCGTCGGCGGCGTCGGCGTCCAGGGCGTAGGGGCCGTCGGCGGAAAGCAGACAGAGTGAGGCCACGGTCTTGCCGGTGGCGATGCCGGGCAGCCATGCGCCGGCCGCCGTCTCGTCGCCGAGCCGGTCGAGGAGGGCCGCGGCTGCCACCGTCTCGACCAGCGGACCGGGCACGGCATGGCGGCCCAGTTCGGTGAAGGCGACGCTCAGTTCCACCGGCAGCGTCCCCAGGCCGCCGTGCCGCTCGGGTACGGCGAGTGCGAAGACCCCGGCGTCGGCGAGCCTCGCCCACAGTGCGCGCCCCGGGCCGTGGTCGCCTGTCGCCCAGGCACGCGCCACGCCCGGGGTCCCGGCCGCCGTGAGCATGCCGTCGAGGGAGCGGGCGAACTCCCGCTGCTCGTCGTCGGGGAGAAACCGCATCACCGGCGTCCCTTCGGCAGGCCGAGCAGCCGCTCGGCGATGATGTCGCGCTGGATCTCGTTGGTGCCGGCGTAGATCGGACCCGCCAGGGAGAATGTGTACCCCTCGGCCCACCTGCCGTGCGCAGGCGCTTCCGGGGCCCCGTCCGCGAGCTCCCCGTACGGGCCGAGGACATCCAGGGCCGTTTCGTGGAGGGACATGTCGAGCTCGGACCAGAAGACCTTGTTCAGGCTCGACTCGGCGCCGATCACGCCGCCGGCGGCGATGCGCGAGGCAGCCGCGTAGGTGAACAACCGGTAGGCGCGGGCGCCGATCACCGCGTCGGCGACCCGGTCGCGCAGGGCCGTGTCGGACGGATCCGCCCTGTCGCGCCACAGTGCCGTGAGGCGGTCGGCCGCGGCGGTGAAGCGGCCGGGGCTGCGCAGCGTCAGCCCGCGCTCGTTGCCTGCGGTGCTCATGGCCACCCGCCAGCCCTGGCCGGGCGCGCCGATGACGTCCTCGTCGGGCACGAACACCTTGTCCAGGAAGAGCTCGGCGAAGGCGGGCTTGCCGTCGAGCCGGCCGATGGGCCGTACCGTCACGCCCGGAGCGTCGAGCAGGAACATCAGATACGTCAGCCCGTGGTGCGGCCTGCCGGCACCTGGGTGGCTGCGGAAGAGGCCGAAGGCGCGATCGGCGAAAGCGGCGCGGGAGGACCAGGTCTTGTGGCCGTCGAGCAGCCAGCCGCCGTCGGTCCGCACGGCGGTCGAGCGCAGGGAGGCGAGGTCGGAGCCGGAGTCCGGTTCCGACCACGCCTGGGCCCAGATCACGTCGCCGCTCGCCATCGGCGGCAGGATGCGGGCCCGCTGCTCGTCGGTGCCGTGCTCGAACAGCGTGGGGGCGAGCAGGCTGATGCCGTTCTGGCCGACCCTGCCCGGTCCGCCCGCCGCGTAGTACTCCTCCTCGAAGATCAGCCACTCGAGGGTCGAGGCGCCCCGCCCTCCGTGCTCCTTCGGCCAGGAGACCACCGACCATCGGTCGGCGAACAGCATGCGCTCCCATTCCCGGTGGGCGGCGAATCCCTCCGCGGTCTCCAGTGAGGGCAGCGGGACGTCCGGCACATGGTCGTCGAGCCAGGCGCGGGCTTCGGCACGGAATGCCTCCTCGGCGGAGGTGAAGCGCAGGTCCATCAGGAGCCCGCCTCTTTCATGGCGCGGACGTCCATGCCGGACAGGGCGTCCGAGGCCGTCTCGGCGTTGTGAGCGTGAGCGAGGTGGTGCAGCCCGAAGACCGAGTCCATGCCGGTGTGCATGCCCTGAAGATCCTCGGCCTGATTGACCGCACGCTTCGTGAGTGCCAGCCCCATGCGTGGCATCTCGGCGATCCGCTTCGCCATCTCCATGGCCGCGTCCGGCAGTTCGGCGCGGGGGACGACACGGTTGACCATGCCCACCTCGTAGGCGCGCCGGGCGCTCATCCGCTGGCCGGTGTAGAGGAACTCCCTGGCGATCCGGGGCGGCATCACCCACGGGTGGGCGAAGTACTCGACCCCGGGGATGCCCATGCGGACCACCGGGTCGGCGAAGAACGCGTCGTCCGAGGCGACGATCAGGTCGCACACCCAGGCGAGCATCAACCCGCCCGCAATGCAGGCGCCCTGGACCGAGGCGACGACCGGCTTGGGCAGTTCACGCCAGCGGCGGCACATGCCCAGATACACCTCGGACTCGCGGGCGAAGCGGCTCTCCGCGCCGGCCTTGTCCGAGTGGTCCCACCACAGTCCGGCCCTGCGCTCGAACGGGAGATGGGCGTCGCGATCCGGGGTGCCGATGTCGTGACCGGCGCAGAAGTGCGTACCCGCTCCGGCGAGGACCACGACCTTGACGTCGTCGTCTGCGGCGGCCCGGTAGAAGGCTCGGTCGAGGGCGTAGGTCATCGCGGAGTTCTGGGCGTTGCGGTAGGCGGGCCGGTTCAGGGTCACCAGGGCGATCGGGCCCCGGAGTTCGTAGCGGACCGGCTCTGCGGGGGCAGCGGACATCCGGCTCCTTCCCTAACAAGTGTTTGGTAGGTTAACGTACGGCCCGTGGGCCGTCGAGATCCGCAGGGGAGCCGGCATGGACGCCGTCGAGGAGTTCAGAGCGGAGGTCCGGGACTGGCTCGCCACGAACATCTCCGGAGAATTCGCCGGCCTGCGGGGCCGCGGCGGACCCGGCCGCGAGCACGAGTGCTTCGCCGAACGCCTGGCATGGGAGCGGCACATGGCGGCGTCCGGCTGGACCTGCGTCGGCTGGCCGGAGGAGCACGGAGGACGTGGCGCGACCATCGAGGAGCAGGTCGCCTTCCATGAGGAGTACGCCCTCGCGAACGCGCCCGCCCGGGTCGGCCACATCGGGGAGCAGCTTCTCGGACCCACCCTCGTCGCCCTCGGCACCCCCGAACAGCAACGGCGCTTCCTCCCGGAGATCGTCGCGGCCCGGGAGCTGTGGTGCCAGGGCTACAGCGAGCCGGACGCCGGATCGGACCTCGCCGCCGTACGGACACGTGCGGAGCGGGACGGCGACGAGTGGGTGATCACCGGGCAGAAGATCTGGACCTCGCTCGCCCACGAGGCCGACTGGTGCTTCGTCGTCGTCCGCACCGAGCCCGGCAGCGCCCGCCACCAGGGGCTTTCCTACCTCCTGGTCCCCATGGACCAGCCCGGGGTCGAGGTCCGGCCGATCACCCAACTCACCGGCACCTGCGAGTTCAACGAGGTGTTCTTCGACGCCGCCCGCACCCACGCCGCCAACGTGGTCGGTGCGCCGGGGGAGGGCTGGCAGGTGGCCATGGCGACCCTCGGCTTCGAGCGCGGCGTCTCCACCCTCGGCCAGCAGGTCGGCTTCCGCCGCGAACTCGAGACGCTCATCGATCTGGCCGTACGCAACGGAGCCGCCGACGACCCGCTGATCCGCGACCGCCTCGCCCGGGCGTGGGTCGGCATCGAGACGATCCGGTTCAACGCGCTGCGCATGCTCGACGGCGTCGCGGCCGGAGCCCCCGGCCCCGAGACCTCCATCGGCAAGATCTTCTGGTCGACGTGGCACCGCGAGCTGGGCGAACTCGCCATGGAGGTGTGCGGGGCCGGCGGCATGCTGGCCGCCGGCGAGCCGTACGACCTCGACGACTGGCAGCGGCTGTTCCTCTTCTCCCGCGCCGACACCATCTACGCGGGCTCCAGCGAGATCCAGCGGAACATCATCGCCGAGCGTGTGCTCGGCCTGCCGAAGGAGCCACGCCCATGAGCCAGGCGCCACCGCCGTACGTGCCGGGCCACCGGCTGCTCGCCGGCCGCACCGCCGTCATCACTGCCGCCGCCGGCGCGGGCATCGGCGGCGCGACCGCCAGACGCCTGCTGGAGGAGGGCGCGGACATCGTCCTCTCCGACGCCCACGCCCGCAGGCTCAAGGAGACCGAGACGCAGCTCGCCGCAGAGTTCGGTGCGGACCGGGTCGTGGCCCTGCCGTGCGACGTCACCGAAGAAGCCCAGATCGCCGCCCTGTTCGACCTCGCGGAACAACGCCACGGCCGCCTCGACATCGTGGTCAACAACGCCGGCCTCGGCGGCACCGCCGACCTGGCCGAGATGACGGACGAGCAGTGGGGCACCGTTCTCGACGTCACCCTCAACGGCACCTTCCGCTGCACCCGCGCCGCACTGCGCCGCATGAGGACCACGGGAAGCGGAGGCGTCATCGTCAACAACGCCTCGGTGGCCGGCTGGCGGGCCCAACGGGGGCAGGCCCACTACGCGGCCGCCAAGGCGGGCGTCATGGCCCTCACCCGGTGCGCCGCCGTCGAGGCCGCGGAGTACGGCGTGCGCGTCAACGCCGTCGCACCCAGTCTGGCGATGCACCCGCACCTGGTGAAGGTCACCACCCCCGAACTGCTGGCGGAGCTCACCGCCCGCGAGGCATTCGGCCGGCACGCCGAACCGTGGGAGGTCGCCAATGTGATCGTCTTCCTGGCGGGCGGCTACTCGTCGTACCTGACCGGAGAGGTCCTCGCCGTCAGCAGCCAGCACGCCTGAGACCGGGACATGGGCCGGTGCCGAAGAGCAGCGAGCGGCACCTCTTCGCGCAGGAGCCGGCCGGCGGCGTCGCGCTGCGGAGGCGACACGAACACAAGCGCCGCGACTACCCTGACTACAAGGAGCAGCAGCCATGCCCGAGGCCTACATAGTCGAAGCCGTACGCACCCCGGTCGGGAAGCGGGGCGGCGGGCTGTCCGCGGTCCATCCGGCCGACCTCGGCGCCCATGTGATCGTCGCACTGGTGGAGCGTTCGGGCATCGACCCGGCGGCCGTCGAGGACGTCGTCCTCGGCTGCCTGGACACCGTCGGGCCGCAGGCCGGTGACATCGCCCGCACCTGCTGGCTCGCGGCCGGGCTGCCCGAAGAGGTGCCCGGTGTCACCGTGGACCGGCAGTGCGGATCCTCCCAGCAGGCCGTCCACTTCGCGGCGCAGGCCGTCATGTCCGGCACCTGCGACCTCGTCGTCGCCGGCGGCGTGCAGAACATGTCCCAGGTGCCCATCGCCTTCGCGAGCCGCCAGGCCGCCGAGCCGCTCGGGCTGACCGAGGGACCGTACGCCGGCTCCGCGGGATGGCGGGCGCGCTACGGCGACCGGCCCGTCAACCAGTTCCACGGCGCCGAGCTGATCGCCGAGAAGTGGGACATCACGCGCGAGGCGATGGAGGAGTTCGCTCTGCGCTCGCACCGGCGGGCCTTCCGCGCCATCGACGAGGGCCGCTTCGCCCGCGAACTGGTCGCCCACGGTGAAGTGACGACCGACGAGGGGCCGCGCCGGGACACCTCCCTGGAGAAGATGGCGAGCCTGCGGCCCCTCGTCGACGGCGGACGGCTGACCGCTGCACTCTCCTCGCAGGTCTCCGACGGCGCCTCCGCCATGCTCCTGGCGAGCGAGCGAGCCGTACGGGAGCACGGACTGACTCCCCGGGCGCGTATCCACCACCTCTCGGTACGCGGCGAGGACCCCATCCGGATGCTCTCCGCCCCGATCCCGGCCACCGCCCACGCCCTGAAGAAGACCGGGATGTCGATGGACGACATCGACCTGGTCGAGATCAACGAGGCGTTCGCGTCCGTGGTGCTGGCCTGGCTCAAGGAGACCGGCGCCGACCCTGAGCGGGTCAACGTCAACGGCGGGGCCATCGCGCTGGGCCACCCGCTCGGCGCCACCGGGACCAAACTGATGACGACACTTCTCCATGAACTCGAGCGCACCGGCGGCCGGTACGGCCTGCAGACCATGTGCGAGGGCGGCGGCCAGGCCAACGTCACGATCATCGAACGCCTGTGACGGCGGGTGCGGACCTCCTGGAACGCAAGTCAGTGTGTGTGAGGCAGCGCACGGAGTGCGGCGAGGGCTTCCGCCATGACCCGTTCGACCAGCTCGGCGCAGGACGGCAGGTCGTCGATCAGACCCGCGACCTGACCGGCCGCCATCACACCGAGGTCGGTGCGCCCGTCGACCATCGCGGCCCTCAGCATCATTGGGGTGTTGGCGGCCAGCAGGACCTGACTCCATGACAATTCCTTGCCGTGCCACATCGCCAGGCCGTCGCGGACCATGTCCACCCAGCTCATGCCGGTTTCGCGACGGAAGGCCGCCGCATGGCGGAGCGCGCGCAGCAGCGAGGCGGCCCTCCCCGAGCGCTCCAGCGAACCCACCAGTTCGGTGCGCAGCATCCGGTGCGGCAGGCCGTCGACCTTGGTGGTGACGGTGATGTCCTTGACGGTCGCGGCCAGATACCGGGCCTTCACCGCATCGGGGACCGTGCTGTCGGAGGTGAGGAGGAAGCGGGTCCCCATGGCGATCCCGCAGGCGCCGTACGCCAGCGCCGCGACGAGCCCCCGCCCGTCCCGGAAGCCGCCGGCCGCGATCACGGGGATGCCGACGGCGTCCACGACCTGGGGGAGCAGAACGCCGGTGGCGACGTCCCCGGTGTGGCCGCCGCCCTCCCCGCCCTGCACCAGGACGGCGTCGGCGCCCCAGGCGGCGACCTTCTCGGCGTGCCGCCTGGCCCCGATGGACGGGATGACGATCACCCCGGCGTCCTTGAGCCGCGCGATCAGCGCCCGGGAGGGCGCGAGCGCGAACGACGCGACCCGCACCCCCTCGTCGATGATGATCCGCACGCGCTCGGCCGCGTCACCGGCGTCCGCCCGCAGGTTGACCCCGAAAGGCGCGTCCGTACGGGACTTCACCTCCCTCACGGATGCACGGAGTTGCTCGACGGTCATGGTTGCCGAGGCGAGGATGCCGAGTGCGCCCGCTTCCGCGGTGGCCGACACCAGCCGCGGTCCGGCGACCCAGCCCATGCCGGTCTGCACGAGGGGGTGCCGCACGCCGACGAGCCGGGTGAGCGGCGTGGCGATCGTCGCATCACTCATGCGGGGACCTCGCGGAAGCGCAGCCCGTTGGGATCGATCACCTCGCGGACGAGCCGCAGTTCCTCGTCGGTGGGCTCACGGGTGAACGGGATGTCGGCGGAGACCGTGAGCGTGAAGCCGGTGGCGTCGACGACCTGCTGGAGCGTGACACCCGGGTGCAGGGACCGCAGCCGCATCGTCCGGTCGGGGGTCTCGAAGTCGAAAACGCCCAGGTCGCTGACGACGTCCGGGATCCGGTGGTAGCGGGACGCGGAGGAGCCGGCGGCGGCCGCACGGTCGTGGCCGACACCGCAGACCATGTCGACGCGTTCGACGAACACCCGGGCCGAGTGCCGCGGAACCCAGTAACTCGTAGGATTGTTCAGGGTGTTGACCGGGGCGCCGCGTACGCCGAGCAGCTGCCGCGTGGGCCGGGACCAGTCGCCGATGCAGGAGATGTTCTGGTTCCCGTACCGGTCGAGCTGGCTCGCGCCCATCATCACGTGCCGCCGTCCCGTGGCGACCAGCGCCAGATGCTGCCGGTAGGGCAGCCAGCCCTCCACCACACCGGGCGGGGTACCGAGTGCCGGGGTGTCGCCGGCAAGCAGGGCCTCGCCGTCGGTGAGCAGGAGATCGGGGGAGAAGGCGAGCTTCGCCAGCCGGGCGGCGATCGTGGGGACGGTGCCCATCGGGCTCGCCAGCACCTCGCCCGCGTCCCGCCAGGATTCGGCGCAGGCCACCACGCAGTACTCGGCCCGTGTCGCCGGCGTCGTGTCCGTACCGGTCATGCTGCCGCTTCCTCCTCGCGGAACGCCGCCACGGCGGCCTGGTAGGCGTCTTCGTCCCCTGACAGGAACCGCTCGCAGAAGGCGCGCCAGGCGTCCGTCCCGCGGGCGGCCCGCGCGTAGGCGCGCTGGAACGTCTCGTCGCGGTCGTAGTCCGGAACGCAGGAGGTGAAGTGGGCACCGTACGGGGTCTCGACCACGCCGTTCACGAACGCGCGCTTGACCAGCAGGGACTGCGGCGCATGGTCCTTGAGGAGGTCTGCGGTGTCCACGATGCGCTCACACGACAGGTACGCCCGGTCGGCCGCCTCGCAGAACAGGTCGTCGAAGTAGGGGTCGGGGCCGAGGTACTGGCCGTTGCCGTGCGCGTCGGCCCTGTTGACGTGAACGAGTGCGGCATCCAGCCGCAGCGCGGGCACGGCGAGAAGCTCCTCACCGTCCTCGTACGGGGAAGTGACCGTGCGCAGGGACGGATTGACGCGCATCACGTCCGATGCCAGGCCGGCCCGGACGGGTATGAAGGGCAACCGCTGCGCGGCGGCGGTCAGCCCCCACATGACCATGGCTTCGTCGAACTCCACCATCTCGAACGCCGCTCGCTGCCGGGCGTCCTGGAAGTGCGGTTCCAGAGGGACGGAATCGAGGGTGGCGAACGCCGTGATCAGCTTGCGGATCTTTCCCGCGGCGGCGAGCAGCCCGACATCGGGTCCACCGTAGGAGACGACGGTCAGGTCGGTGAGTTCGGAGCGCAGCAGCGCGCGCACCAGTGCCATCGGCTTGCGCCGCGAGCCCCAGCCGCCGATGCCGATGGTCATGCCGCTGTCGAGCCGGCCGACCACCTCCTCGGCAGTCGTCGTCTTGTCCCGCGTCACGTCTGCTGCTCCTTGTCGGTGCTCGGGCCTTCGACGGTGTCGGGCACGACGGCGGCGGCGAAGGCGGTGCCGCGTACGCGGTCGGCGACGCCGCTGAGGTTCGCCTCGAAGGTGAAGCCCTGCTCGAAGCGGTAGCTGCGGCGGACGTCGACGGGGTCGATGCCGTTGATCGCGGCCTTGGCGAGCCGGATCAGCGTCCCGTCCTTGGTGGCGATCTCACGCGCCAGCCCGATGGCCGCCGCCCGGAGTCCGGCTCGGGGGACGACGCGCCACACCGAGCCGTGGGCGTGCAGTTCGGCCGCGGTCACGGTGCGGGAGGTGTAGTACAGGGTCCGCATCAGATGCTGGGGGACCAGCCGGGCGAGATGCGTGGCGGCGCCGAGCGCGCCCCGGTCCAGCTCCGGCAGTCCGAAGGTGGCGTCTTCGGCGGCGACGATCGCGTCGGCGTTGCCCACGAGTCCGATGCCGCCGCCCAGGCAGAAGCCGTGCACGGCGGCGACGACGGGCACTTCGCATTCGTAGACCGCGGCGAACGCCGCGTAGCAGCCGCGGTTGGCGCCGACGAGGGCCGCGTGTCCTTCGGTGCGCTGGATCTCCTTGATGTCGACGCCCGCGTTGAAGCCCCGCCCTTCGGCGGCCAGGACCACACAGCGCACCGCCGGGTCGCCGCCGGCGCGGCGGACGGCGCGGGCCACGTCGTACCAGCCCTGCACGTGAAGGGCGTTGACCGGAGGAAAGTCGACGGTGACGACGGCGATCCCGTCTTCAGGGACGGAGGTGGAGACACCCATGGGCAGATCAGCTACCTTTCCACCAAACGTTTGTTAGGTGGACCATAGCAGTGGTCCGTATGCTGCGGGAGGTGCCAATTGCCGGCGATCACCGACCTGTCCGGGACCGTCGCCGTCGTCACAGGCGGAACACGGGGCGTCGGCGCGGGCATCACCCGGGCCCTGCTCGAAGCAGGCGCGGACGTCGTGACCTGCGCGCGCAGACCGCCGGACACACCGGTCGAGGCGGCGGGACGCGCGGCGGGCTTCGTGCCCGTCGACCTGCGTGAGCCGGAGGACGTCGAAGCGTTCTTCCGCCGGCTGCACCACGACTACGGCCGACTGGACACGCTCGTCAACAACGCCGGAGGAACCCCGTTCCGGCTGCTCGGCGAGGCCGGAGCCGCACGCCACGCCCGCGTCGTCGAACTGAACCTCACCGCGCCCCTGACGGCCACGCTCGCGGCGTACGAGATCATGCGCGGCCAGCGGACCGGCGGCTCCGTCATCATGATCGGCAGCGTGAGCGGCACCCGCCCCTCACCCGGCACCGCCGCCTACGGCGCGGCCAAGGCGGGCCTGGAAAACCTCGCCCGGTCCATGGCCGTCGAATGGGCGCCGACGGTACGGGTCAACACCCTCGTTCTCGGCATGGTCCGCACCGAACTCTCGCATCTGCACTACGGGGACGAGGCCGGTGTCGCCGCCGTCGCCCGCACCGTGCCGCTCGGCCGGCTCGCCGAACCCGCCGAGATCGGCGACGCCTGCGTCTTCCTCGCCTCCCCGCGTGCGGCGTACGTCACCGGAGCGAGCCTGCTCGTCCACGGCGGCGGCGATCGCCCCGCCTTCCTCGACGCCGCCACCGTCAACCACTGATCACCGGGCCGACACGATCCCCGGCACCGCGACGGCGCGGGCTCGAGCGGAGACCCGGGGCCTCCTCGGAAAGGCAGGACACACACGATGACCGGACTCTGCGCAGGACGCGTCGCCGTCGTCACCGGTGCGGGCCGCGGCCTCGGCCGCGCGCACGCCCTCGCCCTGGCGGCGGAAGGCGCCAGGGTTGTCGTCAACGACCTCGGCACAGGGCTCGACGGCACCGGAAACGGCGTCGGGGACCCCATGGGGCCCGCCGAGCAGGTCGCCGACGAGATCCGCGCCCTGGGTGGCGAGGCCGTCGCCCACGGGGGCGACATCGCCACCACCGACGGCGCCGCTTCGCTCGTCGCCCTGGCCCTTGACACCTTCGGCCGCCTCGACGCCATGGTCAACAACGCCGGATTCCTGCGCGACCGCATGCTCGTCAACCTGGAGGAGGACGACTGGGACGCGGTCATGCGCGTCCATCTCAAGGGTCACTTCCTGCCGATGAAGCACGCCGCCGAGCACTGGCGGGCCGAGGCCAAGGCCGGCCGGACGCCGCAGGCGCGTGTCATCAACACCAGCTCCGGCGCGGGGCTTTCGGGGAGCGTCGGCCAGGGGAACTACTCCGCGGCGAAGGCCGGCATCGTGGGCCTGACGCTCGTTGCCGCCGCCGAACTCGGCCGCTACGGGATACAGGTCAACACCATCGCCCCCGCCGCCCGCACACGGATGACCGAGCAAGCCTTCGCCGGGGCAATGGCCGCGCCGGGCGAGGGGGAGTTCGACGCCATGGACCCCGGGAACGTCTCCCCGCTCGTCGTCTGGCTCTCCTCCGGCGCGTGCGCCGGTGTCACCGGCAGGGTCTTCGAGGTGGAGGGCGGCCGGATCACCGTCATGGAGGGCTGGCGGCCGGGCCCGACGGCGGACAGGGGCGCCCGCTGGACAGCGGCCGAAGCGGGCGAGGCAGCGCTGAAACTGCTGGCCGCCGCCGAGACGCCGCGGCCGGTGTACGGGGCACCGTAGGGCCGAACCTGCCGGGCTGCCGCCGGCCGTGGCGGCATCAGCACCGGCGGGCGCACACTGGACGCATGAGTGACTTCCAGGGTGACGTCACGGTGATCGCTGACGGCGTGGAGTATCCGGCCCGGGTCGATATGCTCTCGTGGGCAGAGCAGCGGCCTACGGGCGGGTTCGACCCGTCCGAGGGCGACGTTCCGGGGCTGTCGGACTGGAACGGCAGCCTCAAGGTGACCGACGGGGAGGTCGTGGAGGCTCTCATCCATGGCGGGGAGTTCGAACTGCGGATGCCCGACGGTCGCGTCGGCCGGTTCGTCGTCAGCCGCCACAGCTCCGAGGCCGGGCTCATGGTGATCGAAGGAAGCGGAGCCCCGCCCTTCTGACGCGCACCCCGCCCTGCCGCACGAAGTCCGCCCTCCCAGCACGGAGCCCCGCCCTTCTCGTCTCGGACGGGGCTCCGTCTCCTTCGCGGCTTCCTTCGCGCCACGCGCCAGGACCTACCCCGGTCGGCGCTTGCCCTGGCCGGGCTTGTCGGGGTCGACGCCGGTGAAGGCGGAGTCGTCCTTCGTCCCGCTGGGGCGTTGCGACCTGCCCTTGCGGCCGGTGTCCCGCATGCCCTTCTCCGAGTCGCCGCCGTACTCCTCGCCGCTCCCGGTCTCGCTCTTCACCTCGTCACCGGGGACGGAACCCTTCTCCTCCTTGGAAACCTTCCTGCCCTGGCCGGGGGCGCCCGCATGCTCCTCGGCGTGGAACGAACGCCGAGCGCTGGGATTGTCCTGCTGACGTGTCTCGTCCACGTCCGGGGACCAGCCGTGGTGCTCGGTCCCCTGGTGCCGGCTCGGGCCTTTGCCGTGCGAGGGCTGTGATGACTTGGGTTGCTTCGCCATGCGCCGACCTGCCTGTCCGAAGTCGTTGGGGGCACTCCTGTGGTGCCAGGTCCACTGCGATTCTCCCACTTGCGGATGAGTCCGGCATTCAGGTCAATCGGGACCCGGGCGGTGGATGAGCACACCGCTCCGGCCATGTGGCTGGAATCGTGACGCTTACGAGTGAAGTGGGCCCCGTATGCCCGCACCCGCGTGCGGATGTGTTCGACCATCGCAGGCGTCGGCTGTGTCGAGCGGCCAGGAGGGCCGCACCACTGCGGGAGGGCAGCCATGCGCATCTTGCTCGTCGCCAGCGCGTACAACAGTCTCACTCAGCGGGTCCACGCCGAACTCCGTGACCGCAGGCATGTCGTCGCCGTGGAGGTGACGCCCGACGGCTCGGCGGTGCGGGCCGCGGTGCAGCGGCACCGGCCCGACCTCGTGGTGGCGCCCCTGCTGAAGGCCGTGGTTCCCCGGGACGTGTGGACGGCCTGCACCTGCCTCATCGTGCATCCGGGGCCGGTGGGCGACCGCGGGCCGTCCTCGCTGGACTGGGCGATCGACGAGGACGTCGACGCGTGGGGCGTCACCGTGCTTCAGGCCGACGAGGAGATGGACGCCGGCGACGTCTGGGCGACCGTCGGCTTTCCCGTCCCCCGGGTCGCCAAGAGCGACCTCTACCGGAACGAGGTCTCCGACGCGGCACTCGAAGCCGTCCTGCTGGCCGTCGAGCGTTACGCCTCGGGCGCCTACGTGCCCCGGCAGCAGCACAGCCTCCCGCAGACGGCCGGGGCGCGGATCCGGCCGTACTTCCGGCAGGAGATGCGCCGGATCTCCTGGCACGACGACTCCACGGAGACGGTCCTGCGCAAACTGCGTGCCGCGGACTCTCAGCCCGGTGTGCGGGACGAGCTGCTCGGTGGCGAATGGTTCCTTCACGGCGGCCACGTGGAGGACGCGCTGCGCGGCAGGCCCGGTGAGCTGCTGGCAACCCGTGCGGGTGCCGTCTGTCGTGCGACAGCCGACGGCGCGGTGTGGATTGCCGAGCTGCGGGCCCACCGCGGTCCCGGGCTGCCGCGCGCCTGCAAACTGCCCGCCGCTCTCGCGCTGGCCGACCGGTTGCCGTCCCTGCCCGAGATTCCCGCGCCCCTGCACCCGGCGGAGGGCAGCGTCACCTGGAGCGACATCCGCTACCGGGAGGAGGGACCGGTCGGGATCCTTTCCTTCTCCTTCCCCGGCGGCGCGATGAGCACCGGTCACTGCCGCCGACTGCTGGACGCCTACCGGGCGGCGTGCTCCCGCCCCACCGCCGTGCTGGTGGTGGGCGGCAGCCGGGACTTCTTCTCCAACGGCATCCACCTGAACGTCATCGACGCGGCAGCCGACCCCGCCGCGGAGTCCTGGGCCAACATCAATGCCATGAACGACCTGGTGGAAGCCGTTCTGACCACCACCGACCGGCTCGTGGTCAGCGCGATCGGCGGCAACGCCGCCGCCGGCGGTGTCATGTTCGCACTGGCCGCGGACGAGGTCTGGTGCCGGTCGGGCTCCGTGCTCAACCCGCACTACCGGCTCATGGGCCTGTACGGCTCGGAGTACTGGACGTACAGCCTGCCCCGCAGAGTGGGCGGCCCCATGGCGAAGCGGCTCACCGAGGAGGCCCGGCCGGTGTCCGCGTCCGCGGCGCAGAGCATGGGACTTGTCGACCGGGTCGTCGACTGCGCTCCCCGGGACTTCACGGCCGAGGTCACCCGTTTGGCGGCACGAATGGCGGCGCTCCCCACCGCTGCGCTGCGCGTCGCCACCAAGAAGGCGGAAGGTGAGCGCCGTGCGTCCACGAAGCCGCTGGCCGCCTATCGCCAAGAAGAACTCGCCCACATGCTGCGCACCTTCTCGGACCCGGATGCGCCGTACCACGCCCTGCGCCGTGCGTTCGTGCGAAAGCAGGCGGTTCCCGCGGGCGTCGACAGCCCGGGTGCGGTGGCGGTGCGCCCGGCGGACTGTTAGCAAGATCGGAGGCCCGTATGAGGCCTTTGCCGCAAACCTCCCAGGAGGCGTACTCATGAACGCAGGAACGCCGGCCACGGTCGAAGAGCCCGTCGCATCCGGTGAGCCCGGCAGCGACGAGAAACCGATCCACATCCTCTGGATCAACGCCGGGCTCAGCTGCGACGGCGACTCGGTCGCCCTCACGGCAGCCATGCAGCCCAGCATCGAGGAGATCGCGCTCGCCGGTCTGCCGGGCCTGCCCAAGATCGCCGTCCACTGGCCGCTGATCGACTTCGAGTGCGGCCCTGTCGGCGGTGCGGACACCTTCATCGAGTGGTTCTTCAAGGGGGAGCGCGGCGAGATCGACCCGTTCGTGCTGGTGATCGAGGGCTCCGTGCCCAACGAGGCGATCAAGCAGGAGGGATACTGGTGCGGCTTCGGCGACAACCCGGAGACCGGCCAGCCCATCACCACCAGCGAATGGATCGACCGGCTCGCGCCCAAGGCCCTCGCCGTGGTCGCGATCGGCACCTGCGCCACCTATGGCGGCATCCACGCCATGGCCGGCAATCCGACCGGCGCGATGGGCGTGCCCGACTACCTGGGCTGGGACTGGAAGTCCAAGGCGGGCATCCCCATCGTGTGCGTGCCCGGCTGCCCCATCCAGCCGGACAACTTCGCGGAGACCCTGACCTATCTGCTCTACCAGGCAGCAGGCTCCGCTCCGATGATCCCCCTCGACGACAAGCTCCGGCCGACGTGGCTGTTCGGCGCCACCGTCCACGAGG
Organism: Streptomyces sp. NPDC027962; assembly: GCF_055566095.1. Lineage (NCBI taxonomy): Bacteria > Bacillati > Actinomycetota > Actinomycetes > Kitasatosporales > Streptomycetaceae > Streptomyces > Streptomyces sp. NPDC027962. The sequence continues at coordinate 202,965 of NZ_JBVHTA010000004.1, read as the reverse complement.
GCTGCGACCGGGCCGGCTACTACGAGCAGGGCCAGTTCGCCACGACGTACGACTCTCCCAAGTGCCTCGTCAAGCTCGGCTGCTGGGGCCCCGTCGTCAAGTGCAACGTCCCCAAGCGCGGCTGGATGAACGGCATCGGCGGCTGTCCGAACGTCGGAGGCATCTGCATCGCCTGCACCATGCCCGGATTCCCGGACAAGTTCATGCCGTTCATGGACGAACCTCCCGGCAGCAAGGTCTCCAGCACCGCCAGCGGCGTGTACGGCTCCGTGATCCGCAGGCTGCGGACCATCACCGCCAAGACGGTGGACCGCGAGCCCAAGTGGCGGCACACCGGTCAGAAGGTCACCACGGGCTACCGGCCGCCGTGGTGACCGCTCCCCATCAGGCCACCGACTCCATCTCCTGCTCGCAAAACTGACGAAGGGCACCGCGCACACAATGGCATCCTCGACGACGACCGGTGACGGCACCGGCCTGGTGGAGATGGCCTGGGATCCGATCACCCGGATCGTGGGAAGTCTCGGCATCCACGCAAAGATCGACTTCAAGCAGAAGCGCGTCGCGGAGTGCTACAGCACCTCGTCGGTCTTCCGCGGCTACAGCGTCTTCATGCGCGGCAAGGACCCGCGAGACGCGCACTTCATCACCAGCCGGATCTGCGGTATCTGCGGCGACAACCACGCCACCTGCTCCGTGTACGCCCAGAACATGGCGTACGGCGTGAAGCCGCCGCACCTCGGCGAGTGGATCATCAACCTCGGCGAGTCCGCCGAGTACATGTTCGACCACAACATCTTCCAGGAGAACCTGGTCGGGGTCGACTACTGCGAGAAGATGGTCCGCGAGACCAACCCCGGCGTCCTCGAACTCGCCGAACGCACCGAGGCGCCGCACGCCGCCGACCACGGCTACCGCACCATCGCCGACATCATGCGCTCCCTCAACCCCCTCGAGGGCGAGTTCTACCGCGAGGCGCTCCAGGTCAGCCGCTACACGCGGGAGATGTTCTGTCTCATGGAGGGACGCCATGTCCACCCCTCCACGCTGTACCCGGGCGGCGTCGGCACGATCGCCTCCGTCCAGCTCTTCACCGACTACCTCTCCCGCCTCATGCGCTATGTGGAGTTCATGAAGCGCGTCGTCCCCCTGCACGACGACCTCTTCGACTTCTTCTACGAGGCCCTGCCCGGATACGAGGAAGTGGGCCGCCGACGGGTGCTGCTCGGCTGCTGGGGAGCGCTCAACGACCCCGAGTACTGCGACTTCACCTACGCCAACATGAGCGAGTGGGGCCGGCGCATGTTCGTCACCCCCGGTGTCATCGTGGACGGCAAACTCGTCACCAACGACCTGACCGAGATCAACCTCGGCATCCGTATCCTGCTGGGCAGTTCGTACTACGAGGACTGGCAGGGCCAGGAGCAGTTCGTCACCCACGACCCGCTCGGCAACCCGGTCGACCCCCGCCACCCCTGGAACCAGCACACCATTCCCGCCCCGCAGAAGCGGGACTTCAGCGACAAGTACAGCTGGGTCATGTCGCCGCGCTGGTTCGACGGCAAGGATCATCTGCCGCTGGACACCGGCGGCGGCCCCATCGCGCGCCTGTGGTCCACCGCCCTGTCCGGGCTCGTCGACATCGGGTACGTCAAGGCCACCGGCCACAGCGTCGTCATCAACCTGCCTCGGACGATGACCAAGCCGGAGACCACCCTCGAGTGGAAGATCCCCCAGTGGAGCAACGCGCTGGAGCGCAACCGCGCCCGCACGTACTTCCAGGCCTACGCCGCGGCCGTCGCCCTGCACTGCGCGGAGAAGGGCCTCGAGGAGGTCCGCGCCGGACGCACCCAGACCTGGGAGAAGTTCGAGGTGCCAGACGAGTCCATCGGTGTCGGCTTCACCGAGGCGGTGCGCGGTGTCCTCTCGCACCACATGGTCATCAGGGACGGCAAGATCGCCAACTACCACCCGTACCCGCCGACGCCGTGGAACGCCTCCACCCGCGACACCTACGGCACTCCCGGCCCCTACGAGGACGCCGTGCAGAACACGCCGATCTTCGAGGAGAACCCGCCGGAGAACTTCAAGGGCATCGACATCATGCGTACCGTGCGCAGCTTCGACCCCTGTCTGCCCTGCGGTGTCCACATGTACGTGGGCGCCGGGAAAACGGTGAAGTCGATGCATGTGCCCACCGGGCTGAGCGGCCTCGCCGGATGAGCGCGCCGACAGCGGAGCAGGCGGGCCGGCAGGTCGAGGAGGTCCTCGACCGGCTGGCCGCCACAAAGGACGCCGAAGCCTGCAAGGCGGCGGAGGAACTGGTGCGGGTTCTCATGGAGTTCTACGGCGCGGCGCTCGGCCGGGCAGTCGAACTGCTCCAGCGCCCCGTCGCCCGGACGGCCGGCACCCCGCTCGAGGGGCTGCTCGGCGACGAACTCGTCGCAAGCCTGCTGAATCTGCACGGGCTGCACCCGGAAGACCTGCCCGCCCGCATCGCGCGTGGCCTGGACAGCATTCCGCACCCCGTCGAGCACGCGGGCTTCGACCAGTCGACCGGTGTGCTGCGCCTGCGCGTCACCGCCTCGACGGGCTGCGGCTGCCCGAGCACCCAGGAGTCGGTCCGGCAGGCAGCCGTCGACGCGCTCGCCTGCTTCGCGCCCGAGGTGACCGGTGTCGACATGGAAGCGGCGGCCGCCTCCCGCGAGCCGGCGCTGCTCCAGATCGGCAGCGGCCCGCCGCCCGGACCGGGCGGCCGCTCACCGGCGACGGCGTCGTGAGCGCGCCCCAGGCCGGGCCGGGGCGGACGTGGCGCCCCCCGGGCCCGCAGGGCCTGCGCCGCTTCACCACGGCCCGGCGGCCCCGAGAAGAGGAGTGCGAGCTGTGCGGGGCGCCCCTCGGCGGTGAACGCCACCGGCACCTCGTGGACACCGAGAAACGAGCACTGGCCTGCGTCTGCGGCCCCTGCTCCCAACTGCTGGACCGCTCGGGCGGGCCGAAGGGCCGCTTCCGCGCGGTCCCCGGCCGTTACCTGAGCGATCCGGGCCACCGGCTCGACGACAACGCCTGGGAGCTGCTGCGGATCCCCGTCGGAGTCGCCTTCTTCTTCCGCAACTCGGCGCTCGAACGACTCGTCGCGCTCTACCCGAGCCCGGCCGGCGCCACCGAGAGCGAACTCGAGCCGTCGTCCTGGCAGAGAGTCCTTGAAGGGACGCACCTCGCAGCCCTGCTCGAACCGGACGTCGAGGCTCTGCTGCTGCGCCGCCACGAAGGCCGCACCGAGTGCTATCTCGTGCCGATCGACATCTGCTACGAACTGGTGGGCCGTATGCGACTGCGCTGGCAGGGTTTCGACGGCGGCGCGGAGGCCCGTGCCGACCTCGACGCTTTCTTCGCCCATGTCCGCGGCACGGCCCGCGACGTGCAGGGGAGCCGGCCATGACCGAGTTCTCCTTCAGCTGCACCGGCGTGCGCGCCGACCCGTACGCCGCGGGACCGACCCTCGTGTTCCGGCTGCGGATCACCGCCTCCGAGGGCGTACGGGTCCACGCCCTCGCACTGCGTTGCCAGATCCGCATCGAACCCGCCCGGCGTGGATACGACAACGCGGAGGCCGAGGCGCTCAGCGACCTGTTCGGCGAGCGTCACCGGTGGGGCACCAGCCTCAACCCGGTGCAGTTCGCCCAGGTCTCCGTGATGGTCCCCGGCTTCACCGGGCAGATCGAGACGGACCTGGTCGTGCCCTGCACCTACGACACGGACGTCGCGGCCTCCCGCTACTTCCGGTCCCTGGCCGACGGGGAGGTGCCGCTGCTCATGCTGTTCTCCGGTACCGCCTTCACCGGCGCCGGCGGCTTCCATGTCGAGCCTGTGCCCTGGGACAAGGAGATCGCCCACCGGATGCCGGTGAAGACCTGGCAGGAGATGGTCGACCAGCACTTCCCCGGCTGCGGCTGGATCCGGCTCCCGCGGGACGCCATGGACGCGCTGCTCGCCTACCGGTCGCGGCGCGCGCTGCCCTCATGGGAAGCGACCGTCGAGTCGCTCCTCGAAGCGGCGGGGGAGAGGACGCCATGACCCTGGCCACCACGTTCACCCCCGACACCGAGGCGCGTCTCGCCGTCGCCCGTCAGGTCGCCGACGCGGTGCTCTTCGAAGGCTATGTGCTCTACCCGTACCGGGCGTCGGCCGCCAAGAACAAGCTGCGCTGGCAGTTCGGCGTCCTCGTTCCTCCGGCCTGGAGCGCCGCGGGCGAGGAACACGACTTCCAGCACACCGAATGCCTCATGGAAGCCAAACGGGGTGCGACGCTCGCGCTCGAGGTCCGCTTCCTGCACACCCAGCGGCGCGTCGTCCAGAAGGCCCGGCCCGACGGCACGTTCGAGACGGTACGCGAACTGCACCTGGACGACCGGGTCCTGGTGCCCTGGGACGAGGGCCAGGAGGAAAGGGTCGAACTCACCGTCCAGGTTTCGGAGTTGACGGGAGGCGGCGTCGCCTTCCCCTTCACCCGTCCGGCGGCCGAGAACACCGAGCCGGTCACCGACGCCGCAGGCAGGGACGTCGGACGGCTCGTGCGCCGCCGGGAGGCGATCAGCGGCGCCGTACGCCTGTCCACGACCGAGCTCGACGGCCCTTACCGCGTCGAACGGCTGTGCGTGGTCGTGGAGAACACGAGCTCCTGGACGCCCGACAGCGGCGGCGACCGTGATGCCGCCCTGCCGTACTCCCTGGTCGCCAGTCATGTGCTGCTGCGGCTGGACGCCGGAGCGTTCCTCTCCATGACCGACCCGCCCGAATGGGCGCGAGGCGCTGTCGCGGCCTGCCGCAATCTGCACACCTGGCCCGTGCTCGCCGGCGAACCGGGCAGCGGCGACCTGGTGCTCTCCTCGCCGATCATCCTGGAGGACCATCCGGCCATCGCGCCCGAGAGCCCCGGGGCCCTGTACGACGCCACCGAGATCGACGAGATCCTGGCCCTGCGCACCGCGGCACTCACCGACGAGGAGAAGCGCGAGGCCAGAGGAACGGACGCCCGCGCGGCTGCCGTCATCGACCTCGCCGACACCATGCCGCCGGAGGTCCTGGAACGCCTGCACGGAGCGGTGCGCAGCCTGCGGGAGGTCACCGGGCAGCGGGAACCCGACGAACAGGCAGTGTTCCGGCCCGACACCCCCTGGTGGGACCCGGGCGGCGACGCGAGCGTCGATCCGGACCGCGACCACGTCCTGGTCGACGGCCGGACGGTACGCGCGGGCAGCAAGGTCGTGCTGCGGCCGGGTCTGCGCCACACCGACGCCCAGGACCTGTTCCTGCACGGTCGCAGCGCCCTCGTCGAAGCCGTACTGCACGACGTCGACGGAGGAGTGCACATCGCCGTCACCGTCGACGACGACCCTGGCGCGGACATCCGCCGCGAGCAGGGGCGGTACCTCTACTTCCAGCCCGACGAGGTCGAAGCCCTGGAGGACGCGTGACCAGTCCCGTACCGCCCGGGTCCCGCACCCTGATCGCCGGGGTCGGCAACATCTTCCTCGGCGACGACGGCTTCGGCGTCGAGGTCGCCAGAAGGCTGACCCAGGAGGAACTGCCGCCCGACGCCGAAGTCGCCGACGTCGGGATCCGCGGCGTCCACCTCGCCTATCAGCTCCTCGACGGCTACGACACACTCGTGATCGTCGACGCGACCGCGCGCGGGAGCGAACCGGGAACCCTGTATCTGATCGAGGCGGGATCGCCCGGCGACCCGCCCGCCCCGGAGGACGTCCCGTTCGACGGGCACCGGATGTCGCCCGACGCCGTCCTGGCACTGCTGGACACGCTGTGTGCGGGGACCGGCGCGACACCCCCGCGGCGCACGTTGGTGGTCGGCTGCGAACCCGCCGTCATCGACGAAGTCATCGGGCTCAGCCCGCAGGTGGACGCCGCGGTGCCGGGAGCGGTGCGGATGGTGACCGATCTGGTCCGGAAGGAAGCCGTCGTATGAAAGGCCGTCGCATGAAAGGTCATTGTGTGAAAGGCAGCCGGATGACAAGCCGTCGTAGCAGAGGTTCGGAGAACCCCATGAAGAAGACCCTCATCGGCGGTGCTGCCGCCGCCACCGCCGCCACGGCGGTCGCCGCCGTCGTCAGGGGCCTCCTGCCCGACCTCATGCGCTACCTCCGCATGCGCAAGATGTGACGCCCGGCGCGGCTACCCGGGCCGGCGCGCCTACCCGGCCGGCGGGGCGGCCCGGGTGAACCGAACGGCGTACGCAACGGTGTGACCCCGGCGCGCCGGACGCCCGTGCACCACGGCTCCGCCCTGTAATGGGCGGCGGAGGCACCCGCGGTATCAGGACGGAGACCGATGCACGAGATGTCCGTCGCGCTCGCCGTCGTGGACCAGGTCGAGCAGGCAGCACCCTCCGGCGGGGGCGTCGGCGTCGAGAGCGTCCGCCTCGAGGTGGGGGAGCTGGCCGGGGTCGTCCCCGACGCGCTGGCCTTCTGCTTCGAACTCGCCTGCGCCGGCACGGTCCTCGAAGGCGCCGAACTCATCACCCGGTCCGTGCCGGGCACCGCACGCTGCGGGGCGTGCGCGGACGTGTGGGACGTCGGAATGCCGCCGCAGTTGATCTGCCCGGCGTGCGGCGACGCCGCCGCCGATCTCATCTCGGGCCGTGACCTGCGGATCTCCGAGGTCCGATGGGCCGACGCGGAAGCCGGAACCGACACCGACACGACGCACGCAACCATCCGCGAACCGATCCTCGAGGAGAGCCGACCATGTGCCGAGTAGTGGACCTCCAGCGGGCGGTCCTGGCGAAGAACGAGGCTGCGGCACAGATTCTGCGCACCGAACTGGCCGCACGCGGCACCACGGTCGTCAACCTGCTCTCCAGCCCCGGCAGCGGGAAGACCGCACTGCTCGAGCGCGAGCTGCTGATGGCACAAGAACGGGGAGTCCCCGTCGCCGCGCTCACCGCCGATCTGGCCACCGAGAACGACGCGGACCGCCTGGCCCGCTCCGGCGCCCCCGTCAAGCAGATCCTCACCGACGGTCTGTGCCATCTGGAAGCCGACATGCTCGCCGGGCATCTGCACGACTGGCTGCCCGAGGACACCCGACTGCTGTTCGTCGAGAACGTCGGCAATCTCGTCTGCCCCGCCTCCTACGACCTCGGCGAATCACTCCGGGTCGTCCTCGCCTCCGTGACCGAAGGGGAGGACAAGCCGCTCAAGTACCCCACCGCGTTCGGACTCGCGCAGCTGGTCGTCGTCACCAAGACCGACATGGCGGAGCCTGCCGCGTTCGACGAGGCCGCCTTCCGCCGCAATGTGCAGCAGGTCAACCCGGGCGTGGAGGTGGTCCTCACGTCCGTGCGCAGCACACAGGGCGCGGGCTGTCTCCTCGACCGGGCCCTGTCGGCGGCCGGGGGGAGCGCCGTCCACGCTCCGGTGATGGCCCAGGCCCGCGCGTGATCACGCCGCAGTCCGGTGCGACCCTCGCGCCGGCCGTGCAGCGCAGCAGGGTCGTGGTGCGGGGCGTGGTGCAGGGGGTGGGCTTCCGGCCCTACCTGTACACGCTGGCCTCGGGACTGCGGCTCTCGGGTCATGTGACCAATACGGTCGACGGTGTGGCCGTCGAGGTCGAAGGGGAACCGGCCGCCGTCGCGCGCTTCTGCGCACGTATCGCTCCCGAAGCCCCGCCCCTCGCGCTCGTCGAATCGGTGGACGCCACCGAGGTGCCCGCCACCGGGGGAAGCGGATTCACCATCGTCCCGTCCCGCGCGGGCGGCCCCGTGCGCACGTTGGTCTCCCCGGACACGGCAACCTGCGCCGACTGTCTTGCGGAGCTTTTCGACCCGGCGGACCGGCGGCACCGCCATCCGTTCATCACGTGCACGCACTGCGGGCCGCGTTTCACCATCGTCACCGGCGTGCCCTACGACCGCGAACACACGACCATGGCCGGATTTCCGATGTGCCCCGACTGCGCACGGGAGTACGACGATCCGGTCGACCGCCGCTTCCATGCCCAGCCGGTCGCCTGCCCCGCCTGCGGCCCCCGCATGCGGCTGATCGTCGCCGGGAGCGACGGCGCCGGAGCGTCCTCGGCCGCGCCCGCGGACACGGATTCGATCACCGGGGCGCGCAGGCTGCTGGACGGCGGCGCGATCGTCGCCGTGAAGGGGCTCGGGGGCTACCACCTGGCCTGCGACGCGACGAACGCTGCGGCGGTGGCCGAACTGCGGCGGCGCAAGGCCCGCGGCGACAAGCCGTTCGCCCTGATGGCCCGTGACATCTCCGACGTCGAGCGCCTCGTCCACATGGGGCCGGAGGAAAGGGACTTGCTCACCGGGAGTGTCCGTCCCATCGTCCTGATGCGGCGCCGTCCGGGCGCCCGCCCGCACCCGGGAACCGCCTTCCCCTGCGAAGGGGTCGCGCCGGGCAGCCCCGACCTCGGCGTGATGCTCCCCTACACCCCCGTGCACCATCTGCTCCTCGGAACGGGCACGCCGGAGCGGGAAGCACCCAGGCTGTTGGTCATGACCAGCGGCAACATCGCCGGCGAGCCCATCGTCACCGACGACACGGAAGCACAGACGCGGCTGGTCGGCCTCGCGGACGCCTGGCTGCTGCACGACCGCCCCATCCATGTCCCGTGCGACGACTCGGTGGTGCGTGTCTGCGACGGTGAGCCGCTGATGCTGCGCCGCTCCCGCGGACACGCCCCGCTGCCCCTCACCCTGCCCGTGGAGGTGGCCCCCGCCCTTGCCGTCGGCGGTGACCTCAAGAACACCTTCTGCCTCGGCGAGGGCCGTAAGGCCTGGCTCTCGGCCCACATCGGGGACATGGACGACCTCGCGACCCAGCTGGCGTTCGAACGAGCCGAGGAGCAGCTGGAGTCGATCACAGGCGTGCGGCCCCGCGTGCTGGTCGCCGACCGGCACCCGGCCTACCGGTCCGCCCAGTGGGCGCGCCGGAACGCCGGCGGGCGCCCGGTCGAACGGGTCCAGCACCACCACGCCCACGTCGCGGCCGCCATGGCCGAGCACGGCCTGGACGGCAGCCGCCCGGTGATCGGAGTCGCTTTCGACGGCACCGGCCACGGAGACGACGGCGCGGTGTGGGGCGGCGAGTTCCTGATCGCCGACTACGAGGGGTACTCCCGCTTCGCGCACCTCGCGTACGTCCCGCTGCCCGGCGGGGACGCGGCCGTGCGCCGCCCGTACCGCATGGCGCTGGCGCACCTGCGAACGGCGGGTATCACCTGGAGCGGTGACCTGCCGTGCACGGCGGCCTGCCCCGCCGATGAACTCCGCCTGCTGAGCCAGCAGTTGGAGCGCGGATTGAACTGTGTACCCACCTCGAGCATGGGCCGTCTGTTCGATGCGGTCTCGTCGCTGGCCGGAGTCTGCCATCGCAGCGGTTACGAGGCGCAGGCGGCGATCGAACTCGAGGCCGCCGCTGTGGGCGCCGCGACCGAGGAGGACGTCCGGTATGTGTTCCGGCTGGTCCGGTCGGCCGGGTCCCCGCTCGCGTACGACCCCGCGCCCCTGCTCGAAGCGGTCGTCGAAGACCTGCGGCGGGGCACCCCGGCGCCGGCCGTCGCGGCGCGCTTCCATCAGGCGGTGGCGCGGCTCGTCCGTACGGTGTGCGCCGCGGCGCGTGACGAGACAGGGACGCAGACCGTCGCGCTGACCGGCGGGGTGTTCGCCAATGTCCTGCTCTCCTCCCTCTGTGCCCGCGGTCTGCGCCAGGACGGCTTCACGGTCCTGCGCCATCAGCGCATCCCGCCGAACGACGGGGGGCTGGCCGTCGGTCAGCTCGTCGTGGCCGCCCACGCCGCCACCGAGGCCTGATGACGGGCGCAGGCCCACCAGCCCAACGTTAAGGAGACACGCATGTGCCTTGCGGTACCCGGCAGAGTGCTGGGCGTCGAGGACAGGGACGGTACCCGCATGGCCACCGTCGACTTCGGCGGAGTGGTCAAGGAGGTATGCCTGGAGTACCTGCCGGACCTGCAGGTCGGCGAGTACGCCATCGTCCATGTCGGCTTCGCCCTCCAGCGGCTGGACGAGGAATCGGCCCGCAGAACACTGGAGTTGTTCGAGAACCTCGGCATGCTCCAGGAGGAGTTCGGTGACCCGTGGGAAGCGGCCGCCCACCTGGAAGAAGCGGAACGGCCGACGCAGGACGGCGTCGCCGGGGAGGTACAGCGGTGAAGTACATCGACGAATTCCACGACCCGGACCTGGCGGCACGGCTGCTCGACGAGATCCGCGGCGCGGTCACCCGGCCATGGGCACTGATGGAGGTCTGCGGCGGCCAGACCCACACCATCATCCGGCATGGCATCGACCAACTGCTGCCGGACGACGTGGAGTTGATCCACGGCCCGGGCTGCCCGGTGTGCGTGACACCGCTTGAAGTGATCGACAAAGCCCTCGAGATCGCCTCACGCCCCGGGGTGATCTTCTGCTCCTTCGGGGACATGCTGCGCGTGCCCGGCACCGGACGGGACCTCTTCCAGGTGCGCGGCACGGGCGGTGACGTCAGGGTGGTCTACTCGCCCCTCGACGCGCTGCGGATCGCCGAGCAGAACCCGGACCGGGAGGTCGTCTTCTTCGGCATCGGCTTCGAAACCACCGCACCCCCCAACGCGATGACGGTGTATCAGGCGCGCAAGCTCGGAATCCGCAACTTCAGTCTGCTCGTCTCGCACGTGCGCGTACCTCCGGCGATCGAAGCGATCATGCAGTCGCCGGACTGCCGTGTGCAGGCGTTCCTCGCTGCGGGCCACGTGTGCAGCGTGATGGGGACGGCGGAGTACCCGGAACTCGCCGAGCGCTTCCAAGTGCCCATCGTCGTGACCGGATTCGAGCCGCTGGACATCCTCGAGGGGGTGCGGCGCACCGTCCTGCAGCTGGAGCGCGGCGAACACACGGTGGACAACGCCTATCCGCGAGCCGTCAGGGCCGAGGGCAACCCGGCCGCCCGGGCCATGCTGGACGACGTCTTCGAGGTCACGGACCGGGCATGGCGTGGCATCGGCGTCATCCCCGACAGCGGTTGGCGGCTGTCCGAGCGCTACCGGGACTACGACGCCGAGTACCGCTTCTCGGTCGACGGCATCAACACCCGGGAACCGGCCGAGTGCCGCAGCGGGGAGGTCCTGCAGGGCCAGCTGAAGCCCCACGAGTGCGAGGCCTTCGGTACGACCTGCACACCCCGCACACCGCTGGGAGCCACGATGGTCTCCAACGAGGGTGCGTGCGCCGCGTACTACCTGTACCGGCGGCTCGAGCTGAAGGCCCCGGCCCCCGGAGCCTCGTCCCTGGAGGGCAGCGCCGTTGTCTGACACCACCAGCGCGCCCCGTCCCGCGGACCCGAACGCCGCGGAGGAGTGCGGCGAACGCGTCGGGCCGGACATGCTCTCCTGGACCTGCCCCGCACCGCTGCAAGACCGGCCCCGGATCGTGATGGGCCACGGCGGAGGCGGGGTCATGTCCGCCGAGCTCGTCGAGCAGGTCTTCGCCCCGGCCTTCGGCGGCCCGGTGCTGTCCGCCCTGACGGACTCCGCCGCCCTCGAACTCGGCGGGGCGCGGCTGGCCTTCTCCACGGACTCCTTCGTGGTGCGGCCCCTGTTCTTCCCCGGCGGCAGCATCGGCGACCTGGCCGTCAACGGGACGGTGAACGACCTTGCCATGAGCGGGGCCCGCGCCGCCTACCTGTCCTGCGGCTTCATTCTCGAGGAGGGCGTCGGGATCGACGTCGTCGGCCGCGTCGCCGAGACCCTCGGAGCGGCTGCCCGCGCGGCCGGGGTCGAGGTGGTGACGGGGGACACCAAGGTGGTGGAGGCCGGACACGGCGACGGCATCTACATCAACACCTCCGGTATCGGTCTGATCCCGCCCGGGGTCGATCTGCGCCCCCAGCGGGTCGTACCCGGCGATGTCGTGATCGTCAGCGGCGCCATCGGTGTCCACGGTGTGGCGATCATGAGCGTGCGGGAGGGCCTCGAGTTCGGGGTCGAGATCGAAAGCGACTGCGCGGCGCTCGGCGGCCTCGTCGACGCGATGCTCGCCGTCACGCCCGACCTGCACGTCCTGCGTGACCCGACACGCGGGGGACTGGCCGCCTCGCTCAACGAGATCGCGGCCGCGTCCGGGACGGGGATCGTCGTCCGGGAAAGGGCGGTGCCGGTGCCGCAACCCGTGCTCAACGCGTGTGCCGTGCTGGGTCTGGACCCGATGTACGTGGCGAACGAGGGCAAGCTGGTCGCCTTTGTCCCGCGTGAGCACGCCGAGCAGGTCCTGGCGGCCATGCGCGCCCATCCGCTGGGCGCGGAGGCCGCCGTGATCGGCGAGGTGGTCGACGAGCACCGCGGGATGGTGGTTGCCCGCACCGGCCTCGGCGGTACACGGGTCGTCGATCTGCCCGTCGGCGAACAGTTGCCGCGGATCTGCTGAGCCGCACCGGGGGGTGGGGCGGGGGCGCAGGGTGCCCGTCGCGTCCGGCGGATCGCGCTCAGGCGGTCCGTCCGCTTCCGCCGCGCCGGGTGTCCAGCGTCCAGGTGTGTGCGCAGCCCGGGCACTGCAGATGGACCCGGGAGCCCTCGTTCGAGATGAGATAGCGCCAGTGCTCGGAGCAGTTGCGCCGCTCCGCGCAGGTCACACAGCCCCGCGCGTCGTCACATCCGGGGCAGGCGACCCATGCCCGTCGGGCGCGGTCCGCCTGCGGATCAATGGGAAGGCGCATCGCCCGGCTCCCGTTCTGGCAGTACGCCCGCGGCCACAAGCCTGCGGTACACCTGCTCCTGCTCCGCGTCCAGGCCGGAGTAGAGGAGCGCATGGGCCGCCTCCTCCGAGCGGAGCGCGGCCACGGGGTCCCAGTCGGGCCCGAGAGCCGCCACGACCTCGGCCCGTCGTCGGGCCTCCTCGAGAGTGAGGTCGATGGCGAAGTTCAGGTGGTCGGGTGCGGAGCCCTGGTCCATGGGGGGTGCTTTCGGATGATGGTGCTACGAGCTGGATCCAGCCACGTCTACCAGAGCGGCCGACGCCCCGTGAAGACGGTGTGACGCACCTCATCGCTCCGGCTGCCGGCCGCATCGCTCCAGCCCGCTGCCCACCGGCTGCGGGCCGGCGCGCCGGCGGGGGCGCCGTTGGAGCGCCGTCGGTCCTGCCGGCGCTTACAGAGGCGGGTATCCCGCCGGACGACGACCTTGTCGTCGCCACGACGATCGGTGACAAGCGCAGTACCGCGGAGGCGGTCGGACGGCTGCTCAGCCTCCGCGAGCCGCCGACGGCCGTCTTCGCCGAACAGCACGAGCCGCCATCTCCGTCGCATGGACCCTGCGCAACAGCGATGTGGACGTGCCCGGCCGCGTATCGGTACTCCGCCTCGACGACCACCAACTCGCCGAGTGGTCCGACCTGTCCACCGTCGCCGAGTCCCCGTCGGACCTGGGGCGGGAAGCCGCCCGGCTGACGATCGCCCTCGTCAACGACGGAGAAGCGGACATGCCGCGGCACATCGTGCTCCCGACGCACCTGATCCCGCGCGCCGGCACCGCAACCCCTGTGGGGTGACCGGCCGGGACCCGGGGCTGGGGCGGACCCGCAGGCCACGAGCCTTACCCGCAGCGGCAGTTGCGGACTCCGGCCCCCAGATCCGTGCGCGGCTTCCCGAGCCCCGTCAGCTCTGCCTGCCGCAGCGCCACGTCAGCTCGGCGACGTCGGACGCACTGGCCGACGTCGGATGCCGGCGCCGGCGGCTGCCGATGACGTCGGTCAGCGAGATGAGCAGCGCGACGGCGACGAAGGCGACCGACACGAACAGCCCCGCGTCGTAGGCTCGCGCCCAGTCACCCCGGCCGACCTGCGCGAAGAAGACGGACCCCACGGCGGAGATACCGACGGCGGACCCGACCCGCTGCCCGGTCTGCAGCGTGCCGGCCGCGCTGCCCGCCGACCCCACCGGAACCCGGTTCAGCGTCAGCGTCTGGTTCGGCGAGATCACCAGACCGCTGCCCAGCCCGGCCAGCAGCAGCGGGGCCGCCATGGCCCACGCGATGCCCGGCCCGGGAACCAGTCGGACGGCGACCGCGGTCCCGGCGAGCCCCACGCCGACCATGGTCAGACCGACGGTGATCAGGGGCCTGCCGAACCGGCTCACCAGCCTGCCCCCCACGTGCGAGGAGAGTCCCGCGCCGGCCGCGAACGGGGTGATCGCCGCGCCGGCCATCAGCGCACTGAAGTGCAGACCGCTCTGCAGGTACAGCGTGCTGACGAAGAAGATCGAGGTGAATCCCGCGAAGTAGAAGAGGACGAGCAGGCACCCCAGCCAGTAACTGCGCACCCGGAACAGGGAAAGGTCGAGAACGGGCTCCTCCCCGCGCTTCTTCCAGCGGAGCTCCCAGCCCACGAAGCATGCGAGGAGAACCACCGCGAGGACGACGAGCAGCCACTTCTCCGGACTGTGCCACTGCTCCGCCTGGGCGAGCGGCAGGAGCAGCGCCAGCACCCCGCAGCCCAGGAGCAGCACGCCGAGGGGATCGAGCCGCCGAATGGTGAGCCGGGCCGCGGAAGGCGTGTCCGGCAGGAACCGCTTGGCGAGCACGAGGCAGACCGCCCCGATCGGCAGATTCACGTAGAACACCCAACGCCAGCCGTCCTGCGCACCGGCGAGTTGGATGAGGAATCCGCCGAGCAGCGGTCCGACGGCCGTGGAGACGGCCACGACAGTGCCGAACATGCCGAAGGCCCGTCCGCGCTCCGAGCCGGAGAACATCTGCTGGATCAGCGCCGAGATCTGGGGTGAGAGCAGGCCGCCCGCGAAGCCCTGGAGGACACGGGCGACGATGAGCCACGTGCCGGACTGGGCGGCCCCGCAGGCCGCGGAGGCGACGGTGAACAGGGCGAGGCCCAGCATGAACACCGTCCGCCGGCCCCACGCGTCACCCAGACGTCCGCCGGGGATCAGCAGGAGCCCGAAGGCCAGCGCGTACCCCGACAGGACCCACTGCAGGACCGACTCCGGAGCGTCGAGCCCCTCGCGGATCGAGGGGAGTGCCACGTTGACGATCGACACGTCCAGCAGCGTGATGAACCCTGCGATGAGACAGACCGTGAGCGCCGGCCACCGCCGCTCCCAGGACTGCTCCTCCTCTTCCTCGGGTGTCCGGGCACCGCCCGTCGGAGATTCACCGGGGTAATCCGATGTCACAGCAACCACCTCTCCGGCACACGGCCCGCGTCGAGACCCCTCGAGCGGCTCGTTCTCCAGCATCGGCCACTGTGGCAGCTTCACCGAGTGCAACGGGGTCGACCCGCACATGTGTCGTTCCCGTGACCGGACGGGCGGCGTGCCACTGGTCCGTACGAGGGCAAGGGCCGCTGCCTGTGCTCCAAGTGCACCCCGGCGCGCCTGCCCGGTGTACGGGCGAGGCCTGGTAATCAGGACTCCATGAAAGACAGCTCCATGCCCACGCCCGTGCCCATCCCGGCGGTGCTGACCGTGACCGCTGTCTCCACCGTCGAGCCGACCGACGAAGCCGACGAGGACAGCGGGGACTCGTGGATGGCCATCAGCACGGTCGAGCAGGGCCGGCTACTGCTGCACCTCTCGGGTGACACGTACCGTGCTGTGCTCCGGGCCGCGGAACTCCCAGCGGACCGGTCCGGCCCCGGACGCCTGACGCTGACGAGCCGGGAAATCGCTGCCTACCGCCGTTGGATCGCGCAGTACTCGTAGAGGCCGTGCGGGGGCGGGGCAGCCCGACAAGGCGGCAAAGGTGTTGGGAGCAGGTCACTTGCCTCCGTGTCGTCTTCTGCCGAGGCGCTGTGCGTGTTGTGACAGCAGCCGCTCGATGCGCCGCACTTGGGCACGTAGTTTCATGAGCTGAAGCTCTGCGGCTTCGATGCTCAGGGCCCGGAGGGTGACGTGGCGTGTCATTCGAGGCGGCGGCGGTCCTCGTCGGTCCACTGGCGGGTGTCGCGCGGTTCGACGTAGGGCTCTTGGTCGTGGGGATGGCCACCGGCGATGGCGCGCTCCCGGCTGAGTTCGGCGTCGAACTCGAGGCCGAGGAGGATCGCTAGGTTCGTGATCCACAGCCAGACCAGGAAGATGATCACGCCGGCGAGGGTGCCGTAGGTCTTGTTGTACGAGCCGAAGTTCGCCACGTAGAAGGCGAAACCGGCGGAAGCGATCAGCCAGATGACGACGGCGAGGACGCTGCCGGGGGAGACCCATGTGAACCCGCGGCCCTTCGCGTTCGGCGCCGCCCAGTACAGCAGCGCGATCATGAGGACCACGAGGACGACGAGAACGGGCCACTTCGCGATCGACCACACCGTCATCGCGGTGTCGCCGACACCGAGGGCGGAGCCGATGCGCTGGGCGATGCCGCCCGAGAGGACGACGATCAGCGCGCCGGCACAAGCCATGATCAAGAGCGCCACCGTCATTCCGAGCCGCACCGGAAGCACTTTCCACGTCGGTCGTCCCTCGGGCAGGTCGTAGACGGCGTTCGATGTGCGGATGAACGCGGCCACGTACCCGGAGGCCGACCAGACCGCCAGGACCAGACCGATGATCGCCAGGACGGAACTCGTGCCGCCACTGCCCTGCAGTTGCGTCACCGCGTTCGTGAGCACATCGCGGGCCGGCCCCGGTGCGAACTGCTGGAGGTTGTCCAGCACCTTCTGGGTCGCGCCCTGCCCGGCGACTCCCAGGAGGGACACCAGTACCAGCAGAGCCGGGAACAGGGAAAGGATGCCGTAGTAGGTGAGGGCTGCCGCCCGGTCGGTGAGCTCGTCGTCCTTGAACTCCTTGGCCGTCCGGCGCAGCACCTGTCCCCACGACTTCTTCGGCATGGCGGTCGGGCTGCCGGGGGCGGCGCGCTCCGTGTCGGGAGCCGGACCGGGGAGGCTGTCCGTCCCGTCGGCGGGCGGCGGTCCGGCCCCCTCGGGGCGGTGAGGCCGCTCGGAGGAGGCCGGCCGGTCACGATGTCCCACTTTCGGAAGGTGTGCCATGTCGGGCGGGTGTCCGGCTTCATGCGCGGGAAACCTGCCCGCACTCCTCAGCCGGGCCAGGTGCCGGTGACGCGCCTGACGGCGGTGGCGCCACCACGGTCCACAGTGGCTTTGACGAGCGCGAAGATCGCGCCCTGCAACGCGGCGGCGAGCAGGACCTCACGCCACGTGCGGTCCTCGTCGGTGGCGTCCGGGGCCTCCTCGTCGTGCCCGAGATGCTTCCACACCTGGCCGAACGCCGCTCCCGCCAGTGCGCCGCCGGTCGCGCCGAGTGCCAGGCCGATCGGCTTGTACGCGATCTTCGATGCCTTCATCGCCGGCTCCTGCGCCGTGCCAGCACCACCAGCAGCAGGAGCGCCGCAGCCACAGCCCCGGCGGCCAGCAGCGGGCCCGGGTTCCCGCGGGCCGTCTCGGCAGCGTGGTGCGCCTTGTCCTGCACGGGCGGCGCCTTGTGCCGAAGCCTGTCGCCGACCGTCGAGACGGACGCGGCGATGTGCTCCTTGGCGTGCACGGCCTTCGCCGCGGCGTGGTCCTTCACCTCGGCAGCCGTCTGCTGCGCGCGGGCCTTCAGGTCGGCCTTCGCGGCGAGTGCTTCCACGGTCCTGCCCAGCTGCTCACGGGTGTCCTCGACCTGGGCGCGCAGCTCGTCGGGGCTCGCGCCCGCGTCGGGCCGGTTGCCGTTCGGGGAGGAGTTGCTGCTCATCGATGGACCCTTTCCTTGATCTCCTGCACGTCCCTGTGCAGGCTGTCGATCGCCCTCTCGGGCTTCGGCGGGGTGGCCTCGCGGATGTTCTTCTTCCCCGCGGCGGCCAGGATCGCGGCGATCAGGAACAGGACGGCGCTGATGATCAGCGCGGCTGCCCACCACGGCAGGACAAGGGCCAGCGCGATGATCGCTGTGGCGACCAGCGCCTGCAGCCCCAGGACCGCGACCAGGCCGGCGCCGCCGAACAGGCCGCCGCCTCTGCCGAAGCGCTTGCCCTTCTGCGTCATCTCCGCCCGCGCCAGTTGCATCTCCTCGCGGATCAGCTGCGAGATCTGCTGCGACGCCTGGGAGACCAGCGCGCCGACCGGCTCGTCCGAAGTGTCCCGATGCGTTTGCCTCATCAACCTTCACCACCTTGAGGTTTCATGCACTCACCACCCTGAGGCTTCATGCGCTGCGGGTTTCCCGATCCGCGCGGTTCATGACAGCGGATCCCGTATTCCTCGTATGCGCCGTGCGCCGTGCGCCGTGCGCCGTCAGACGTGACGTAGCTCCCGCCCGTGGGAGATCGACTCCACCCGTACCGATCGGTACCGTCCACGGGAACAGCGGATGCCGGTCCCGGCAACCGGAGTGACATCACCACCTCCGCGCGCCCGCAAGAGGTCGCGCGCGCCCGCAACACGACAGGGGAGATTGATGTTCCGCAAGGTATTGGTCGCCAACCGGGGCGAGATCGCGATCCGCGCCTTCCGCGCCGCGTTCGAACTCGGCATCTCCACCGTCGCCGTGTATCCCTACGAGGACCGCAATTCGCTTCACCGGGCCAAGGCGGACGAGGCCTACCAGATCGGTGAAAAGGGCCATCCGGTACGGGCCTACCTCTCCGTCGACGAGGTGATCAAGGCCGCGCGCAAGGCCGGTGCCGACGCCATCTACCCCGGATACGGCTTCCTGTCGGAGAACCCCGACCTCGCCGCCGCGTGCGCCGAGGCCGGGATCACCTTCGTCGGGCCGCCCGCTTCCGTGCTGAACCTCACCGGCAACAAGTCCCGCGCGGTGGCGGCCGCCCGCGAGGCCGGGGTCCCCGTACTGCAGTCGTCCGAGCCGTCCACGGACGTGGACACGCTGGTCGGCGCGGCCGACTCCATCGGGTTCCCGGTGTTCGTCAAGGCCGTCGCCGGCGGCGGCGGGCGGGGAATGCGGCACGTCGCCGAGCCCGCCGAGCTGCGGGAGGCGATCGACGCGGCGATGCGCGAGGCGGAGTCGGCGTTCGGGGACGCCACCGTCTTCCTGGAGCAGGCCGTCGTCAACCCACGCCACATCGAAGTGCAGATCCTCGCCGACGCCGAAGGGAATGTCGTCCACCTGTACGAGCGGGACTGCTCGGTGCAGCGGCGTCACCAGAAGGTCGTCGAGATCGCGCCCGCGCCCAATCTCGACCCCGAACTGCGCGAGCGCATCTGCGCCGACGCCGTCGCGTTCGCCAGGCATATCGGGTACGTCAACGCGGGCACGGTGGAGTTCCTCGTCGACGAGCGCGGCAACCATGTCTTCATCGAGATGAACCCCCGCATCCAGGTGGAGCACACGGTCACCGAGCAGGTCACCGGACGGGACCTGGTGATCGGGCAGTTGCGGATCGCCGCGGGCAGGACGCTGCCGGAACTGAACCTGACGCAGGAGGACATCGTCCTCACCGGCACGGCCCTGCAGTGCCGTATCACCACCGAGGATCCCGCCAACGGCTTCCGCCCCGACACCGGCACCATCTCCGCGTACCGCTCCCCGGGCGGCCCCGGCGTACGGCTCGACGGCGGCACCGTGCACACCGGCGCCGAAGTGTCCGCCCACTTCGACTCGATGCTGGTCAAGCTGACCTGCCACGGCCACGACTTCGCCAACGCCGCCCGCCGCGCACGGCGTGCGATCGCCGAGTTCCGTATCCGCGGAGTCGCCACCAACCTGCCCTTCCTCGGCGCCGTACTCGACCACCCCGGCTTCCGCGAGGGCCGTGTCACGACGAGTTTCATCGCCGACCATCCGGAGCTGCTCCGGGCGCGCCCCTCGGCCGACCGCGGCAGCCGCATGCTCACCTATCTCGCCGAGACGACCGTCAACCGTCCCCACGGCCCGCGTCCCCAGGTCATCGACCCGGCCGCCAAGCTCCCTCCCGTCTCGCCGGCCGGCCCGCCCGCCGAAGGCTCCCGGCAGCGCCTTGCGGCGCTCGGGCCGGAGGCGTTCGCGGCGGAGCTGCGCGCGCAGCGGGCCGTCGCGGTGACGGACACGACCTTCCGTGACGCGCACCAGTCCCTGCTGGCCACCCGGGTGAGGACGCGCGACCTGCTGGCCGTCGCCCCACATGTCGCGCGCACAGCACCGGAGTTGCTGAGCCTGGAGTGCTGGGGCGGCGCCACCTACGACGTGGCCCTGCGCTTCCTCGCAGAGGATCCCTGGGAGCGGCTCGCGGCCCTGCGGGAGGCGGTGCCCAACATCTGCACCCAGATGCTGCTGCGTGGGCGCAACACCGTCGGCTACACGCCCTACCCCGTCGAGGTGACCGACACCTTCGTCGCCGAGGCGGCGGCGACCGGCATGGACATCTTCCGGATCTTCGACGCGCTCAACGACGTCTCGCAGATGCGTCCCGCCATCGACGCTGTACGGTCCACCGGCACCGCGCTGGCCGAGGTCGCCCTGTGCTACACCGCGGACCTGTCGGACCCGGCCGAAGAGCTGTACACGCTGGACTACTACCTGCGCCTCGCCGAGCAGATCGTCGACGCCGGCGCGCACGTGCTGGCCATCAAGGACATGGCGGGCCTGCTGCGTCCACCCGCCGCCCGCACCCTGGTGACCGCCCTGCGCGAGCGCTTCGACCTCCCGGTGCATCTGCACACCCACGACACGGCGGGCGGTCAGCTCGCGACGCTGATCGCCGCGATCGACGCGGGCGTCGACGCCGTCGACGCAGCCGTCGCCTCGATGGCGGGCACCACCAGCCAGCCGTCCCTGTCGGCGCTCGTGGCGGCCACCGACCACACCGAGCGCGCAACCGGGCTCTCGCTGGACGCGGTCGGGGGGCTCGAGCCGTACTGGGAAGCGATGCGCAAGGTCTACGCACCTTTCGAGTCGGGGCTCGCCTCGCCCACCGGGCGTGTGTACCACCACGAGATCCCCGGCGGACAGCTGTCGAACCTGCGTCAGCAGGCCATCGCGCTCGGCCTCGGCGACCGCTTCGAGCTGATCGAGGACTGCTACGCCGCCGCCGACCGGATGCTGGGCCGGCTGGTCAAGGTGACCCCGTCCTCGAAGGTGGTGGGAGACCTCGCCCTGCACCTGGTCGGAGCAGGGGTCGAGGCGGCCGACTTCGAGGCAGACCCCGGCAAGTTCGACGTGCCGGACTCCGTGATCGGATTCCTGCGCGGCGAGCTGGGCGACCCGCCCGGCGGCTGGCCCGAGCCGTTCCGCACGCGGGCACTCCAGGGCCGCCCGGCGCATGCCGAGACCCCGACCCTGTCGGAGGAGGACCGCCAGGGGCTGGCAGGGGACCGGCGGGCGACGCTGAACCGCTTGCTGTTCCCGGGCCCGACCAAGGAGTTCGACGCCCACCGCGAGGCGTACGGAGACACGTCCGTGCTGCCCACGCAGGACTTCTTCTACGGCTTGGAGCCGGACGCCGAGCACACGGTCCCCCTGGAGCCCGGTGTCACACTCCTGATCGAGCTGGAGGCGATCTCCGAGGCCGACGAGCGGGGCTTCCGTACGGTACTGGCCACGCTCAACGGCCAGATGCGTCCGGTGTCCGTGCGGGACAAGTCCGTCGCCACCGAGGTCAAGGCCGCGGAGAAGGCCGAGCGCGGCAACGACCGCCATGTCCCCGCGCCGTTCGCGGGCGTCGTGACGCTCCAGGTGGAGGAGGGCGCTTCGGTGTCGGCGGGTCAGACGGTGGCCACCATCGAGGCGATGAAGATGGAGGCCTCCATCACCGCGCAGGCCGCAGGCACGGTCGCGCGGCTGGCGATCGGGAAGATCCAGCAGGTCGAAGCGGGAGATCTGCTCATCGAGATCGGCTGACACCTGTTTCGAGCACGCGCGCGCGGCCGGCCCCGGTGATGTTCCTGGGCCGGCCGCCCGCATACGGGACCGTCGCCGGTCACCGGTCCGCCGCGGACAGGACCGACCCCGTGACGGACAGCTCGCCGCCGAACTGGGCCACCTGCGACACGGTCACGTTCTCGAACGTGAGTGTGCGGGTGGGAGCGCCGGAGCGGGAGAGCCACGAAGGCAGGGCGTCGGGAGTCACGGTGACGCTGCGGTCCGCAGGGAGCGGCGCGCCCCCCAGACCGGTGACCGTGCCGGACAGCTTCCGGGTGTACAGCGTCACCACGTCCTTGCCCTCGGCCGTGGAGGTGGTCCCGGCCCTGGCCCGCAGACGAACCGTCGCGCCGGAGCTGCTCGCTGCCAGGTCGAGACCGGTGATGTCCATCGACCGGGCGGTGAACTTCAGAGCCCGCGAAGGCCCGGCCGCGGTCCGCCGGGTGACCACGCCGTGGAAGGCGCTGCCGTGCAGAACGAGTCTGCCGACCCGCATCACCCAGGGGACGTTCGCGGGACGGTCCGCCGTGCCACGGGCGCGGGTCGTCTCGCGGGCGTCGCCGACGCCGGGCGGCATGCCGACGGCCACCGGTGCTCCCAGCAACAGGGCCGCCGGCAGGGCAACCAGCGCCGGCGTCCTCGTGAGGAACCGCGGCGACCGGCTGCTCACTCGGAACGCCGGCCGGGCGCGGACGGGGCTGCGTGGCTCGGCATGGGGCCTCACTGCGGGACGGCCGGGCGGGTCCTCAGGTTCCACTTCGGCCTTCCCCCGCCGGGACGGCCGCGGAGCTGCGGTTCGGCGGCTCGGCATCGGCTGTGGGAGGTGCCCAGGCACACGCCAGTGAACCACCGACCAGCCCACAGATGAGACCGAGGAACAGGCCCCCGAAGTTCGCGACGGGAAACGAGACGAGAACGAGCAGCAGGGTCGCGATGCCTGCGAACACCCGCACCTGCTGCTGGAGCCAGAGGGTGACGCCGAGGACCATCAGCAGCACCCCGATGATCATGGCACCGGCGCCGGCGGTGGTGGACAGCGCCAGCGGGATGCCGGCCACGGTCAGGTGCACGTAGGGGAAGTAGATGATGGGCAGGCCGGCCGCGAGGGTGAACAGCCCCGCCCAGAAGGGCCGTCCGCGCCGCCACCCCCTGAAGCGTCGCAGGGTGTCCGCGGCGGCGGCACGCACGTCGTGACGTCTGCCGGTGAGATCGAAGAACACGGAAACAATCCAAGGTGACGAGGGAGCCGGCGCAGTGCGCGCTTTGCGACGAGAGGTCAGAAGCACTCGTGACTGCCTTGCTTGAGCCTCAGGCGGAGGTCGGGGACCTTCATCGTGCTTGCGGAGACCGCGACCGCCGTCGCCTCCACGTCGGTCAGGACCGCCGAGACCGCCTGCTGTGCGACGCCGTTCGGGTCGAAGAACCGCGAGTCCCTGTCCTCCGGGTTGATCGGCCCCTTACGGACCGCACCCGCCGCCACTCCGATGTCGAGGTCTTTGAGATTCGCCTGCCCGACCGACAGGCCCGTCGCGTCGATGAACAAGTTCTTCGCCTCGGTCGTCTCCCCGTCTCCGCCGGTGAGCCGCAGCGTGTACGGGCCCAGGACCGGGACCGGAACCACCACGGACTGGCACAGCCCGCTGATCCTCGCCGACCGCATACCCGTGACCGCGACCGGTACGAGCGTGCCCTTCTTGGTCACGTCGACCATGCCGTAAATGCTCAGCCCGCGGACGTTCATGGTGTCCGCACCGACCTGGAACCTCTGGCCGGAGATGAAGAACGACGCGGCCAGCGCTCCTTGGGCCATGCCGACACCGAGAGCCGCAGCGGCTGTGGCACCCGCGCCGAGGACCAGGGCGAAGCGCTTCCAGCGGGTCCTGCCGAAGCTGTGCGACATTCCGTCCCCTCCGGTCAGGAAGCTCCCCCCGCAGCCGGACAGGGGGAGGGGATGATCACGCCAGTGACGGATCTTAGGCTCCCCGCGCCGTCCGCCGACGGCACGTCAGCAGGGGCATACGGGTGACGTCTGATCCCCATGGGCGGGCCGAAGCCGGCGAAGCCCCGGCCGGACCCCTCCGATGCCTTCCCGTCGCTGCTCCGGCCCCGACCGGGTCCGCATCATGCGCCGGCACGGGCAGGTCTGACGTGCGGAAACCGGGGTATCCGCCGGATCGGACCAACCAGCGACAGAGAGGAGCGCCGGCATGTCGGCGGTCACCCACGATGTAGTCGAGCTGATCCTGCAGGACCACCGCAGGATGGAGGAGCTCTTCCGCACGATGCGCAACGTCGGAGCCGATCGCGCGGCCGCCGTCCGCGAGTTCGCCGCGCTGCTCATCGCCCACGCCTTGGCCGAGGAGGACGAGGTCTATCCCGCGCTGCGACGGTACAAGAACGTGGACGAGGACGACGTCGAGCACGGCGTGCACGAGCACGAGGAAGCCAATGAAGCGCTGCTCGCGCTGCTCGAGGTGGGGGACACCACGACCGGGGAGTGGGAGGAGAAGCTCGAAGAGCTCGTCACGGCGGTCAACCACCACGCGGACGAGGAGGAGCGGACACTGCTCAACGACGCGCGCGAGAACGTCGGGGACGAGCGTCGGCAGGAACTGGGCAAGGCGTTCCTCGAGTCACGTGCGAAGCATCTGGACGCCGATTGCGGCAGCGTCCGGTACGTGACCGAACTGGTGGCCTCCCGCAGGGACTGACCCTCCCCTCGAAGGCCGGTGGCTGCGAGCCGGGATCGATTCTCCGGTGCGCGCACCCGACAGCCTCGCGGCCGCGGGCGCGTGGGGCGCGAGCCCGGCAAGATCCAAACGGGAGCCCTAGACTCGGCGGATGGCGAAGTACTTCGACGTGCACCCCGAGAACCCTCAGCGGCGCACCATCAGCACTGTGGCTGACAGCATCAGGTCCGGCGCGCTCGTCGCGTACCCCACTGACTCGTGTTACGCGTTGGGATGCCAGCTCGGCAGTCGCGACGGCATCAGCCGGATCCGGTCGATCCGCAATCTCGACGACCGGCACCACTTCACCCTCGTGTGCCAGAACTTCGCGCAGCTGGGCCAGTTCGTGCACATCGACAACGACGTCTTCCGCGCGATCAAGGCTGCCACGCCCGGCAGTTACACCTTCATCCTTCCGGCGACGAAGGAAGTGCCGCGGCAGTTGCTGCACCCGAAGAAGAAGACGGTCGGCGTCCGGATCCCCGACCACGCCGTTGTGCAGGCTCTCCTTGCCGACCTCGGTGAGCCGCTTCTCTCCAGCACCCTGCTCCTGCCCGACGAGGAAGAGCCGCTGACACAGGGCTGGGAGATCAAGGAGCGGCTCGATCATGTCGTCGACGCCGTGATCGACTCCGGCGACTGCGGGACGGAGCCGACGACGGTCATCGACTTCTCCGGTGGCGAACTCGAGATCGTGCGCCGAGGGGCGGGGGACACCGCGCGGTTCGAGTAGCCGCGTCGACGCCTGCGCCGGCCGACGGCCAAAGCGGCTCATTCCGAGCTGAACCGCCCGGGTCGCTCTCCCGTGGGAGAGGGCGCCCCGGGCGGTCGCGCGTCAAGCACACGCCGCCAAAGGTGCATGATCGGACAGAAGTTACTTATCGGTATGGCGTGACTTCATACACGCGCAGCAGTAGAACGTGTTGCCGTTCACTCCAAAAGTGAGGGACATCACATGACACCTCCCACCGCGCACGATCCGTGTTCCAGAGGGTTGTCGCGTCGCGCATTCATCGCTGGAACCAGTTCTCTTTACGGCGCCGTGCTCCTCGCCGGTCGGGCCTCCGCAACCCAGACGCAGTCACCCGCCGCCACAGCCCCGATCACGGACGGGGCGCACGTCCCGGCTCTGATCATCGGCACCGGATACGGCGGCTCCGTCGCCGCCCTGCGCCTCGCCAGGGCAGGCGTCGACGTGCACATGATCGAGATGGGCATGTCCTGGGACACCCCCGGGCCGGACGGAAAGGTCTTCGCCAACACGACCAGGCCGGACCACCGGTCCTTCTGGCTTCGCACCAGGACCAAACAGCCCCTCAGCCACTTCCTCGGCTTCCCGCTCGACAAGGACGTGCCCCGTCACACCGGAATCCTGGACGCCGAGGAGTTCGGTGGCATCACGGTCTACCAGGGCCGCGGTGTCGGCGGCGGCTCGCTGGTCAACGGCGGCATGGCCGTGACCCCGAGACGGGAGAACTTCGGCGCCATCCTGCCGTCGGTGGACACCGAGGATATGTACGGCATCTACTACCCGCGCGCCAACGCCGCGCTCGGGGTCGCCCAGGTCGACCAGGGCTGGTGGGAGGCGGCAGACTGCTACCAGTACGCCCGGGTCGGCCGGAAGCACGCCCAGCGCTCAGGCTTCCCCTTCGTCTTCGTGCCCAACGTGTACGACTGGGACTACATGGAGCAGGAAGCGGCCGGAGCCGTCCCGAAATCGGCGCTGGTGGGCGAAGTCCTGTTCGGCAACAACCACGGCAAGAAGTCGTTGCCCAAGACCTACCTCGCCCAGGCCGCGGCGACGGGCAGAGTCTCCGTCTCGCCGCTGCACAAGGTCACCTCGGTCGCCCCCGCGGCCGGTGG
This sequence comes from Streptomyces sp. NPDC027962, assembly GCF_055566095.1. Lineage (NCBI taxonomy): Bacteria > Bacillati > Actinomycetota > Actinomycetes > Kitasatosporales > Streptomycetaceae > Streptomyces > Streptomyces sp. NPDC027962. The sequence continues at coordinate 176,552 of NZ_JBVHTA010000004.1, read as the reverse complement.
CCGCTACACGGTCGTCATCGAACAGATCGACACCCGAGGTGACATCACCGCCACCAAAGCCGTGAGCGCGGACAAGGTGTTCTTCGCGGCCGGCAGCGTCGGCACGTCGAAACTGCTGACCAAGCTGAAGGCCACCGGCGTACTGCCCGGCCTCAACGGCGAGATCGGCAAGGGCTGGGGCGACAACGGCAACGTCATGTGCGGCCGCGCCAACCACATGTGGGACGCGACCGGCAAGCTCCAGGCGTCCATGCCCACCGCCGGCATCGACAACTGGCAGGCCGGCGGTGCGTTCGCCGAAGTCGCACCACTGCCCACCGGGATCGAGACGTACGCCTCGTTCTACCTGTCCATCACCAAGAACCCGCACCGCGCCGCATTCACCTGGAACGCCACCGCCGGCAAGGTCGACCTCGACTGGCAGACCGCCTGGAAACAGCCGTCCATCGACGCCGCACGGACCATCTTCGACAGGATCAACGCCAAGGAGGGGACCATCTACCGGACCGACCTCTTCGGTACGTACAAGATCTGGGGCGACCATCTCACCTACCACCCCCTCGGCGGCGCGGTGCTCGACAAGGCCACCGACAACTACGGCCGGCTCCACGGCCACCCGGGCCTGTACGTCATCGACGGCTCGCTGATCCCCGGCAACGCAAGCGTCAACCCGTTCGTCACCATCACGGCACTCGCCGAACGGAACATCGAGAAGATCATCGCCACCGACCTGTGACGGTGGCTCACGGCCGGCACGACCCAGCCGTCCGGATCACCTCAGTGACCGGGCAGTGTGCACACGGTGTCGAGGCCCAGCACATGGTTGAGCCGGCCGAACGCCAGCCACGACCCGATGCTCATGCTCAGCTCCACGATCTCGACCTGGCTGTAGTGCGCCGTCATCCGGCCCCAGAACTCGTCGTCGAAACCGTGGTGATCCAGGGCGTACCGCTCCGCGTACTCGGCGGCCAACCGGGTGCGGTCGTCAAAGGCGCGGGTGGTGCGCCACCGGGTCACCGCGTCCGCGAAGCCGTCCTCGACCTTCTCGCCGTCGCGTTCGGTCCGCCAGTCGAGGCAGAAGGCGCAGCCGTTGATCTGGGCGGTCCGCAGCCGCGCGGCCTCGAACTCCCGCAGCCCGAGGGTGGTGTGGGCGTACACCGCCAGCGAGAAGTCCGCGGCGGCGGTTCCGATGCCGGGGACCATCTCACCCCACACGTACTCGATCGGGTTCCTGCCCTCGGGGATGTCGATGTTCATCGTCGTCTCCTTCCCAGCTTCCCGACTGCGGGGCGCAGTGGGACGTCGAGCGCGTCATAGAGGCCCGGTTCCGCGTCCACGAGCCAGTCGACAGCGCTCACCAGCCGGCCCACCGCAGTTGCGTTCCCGCCCGCGGAGCGGTTCTCGCCCTCGTCGGTGGCCTCGACCGTGACCTCGATACGCGGACGGCCCTCGATGATCACCCGGTGCGCCCCGCTGCCGTCGGGCGGCGCGGGCCAGTCAGGTGCGCAGGAGGGGTGGATGCGGGTGATGTGCTCGATGACGATGCGAGGTTCGCCTTCGACGATTCCCTGCACCTCGAACCGCACCGCCCCCTGGGTGCCCGCTGCGAACTCGCCCATCGTCCTGGTCCGCACCGTGGCGTCCAGCGGCCGACGCTCCAGGGTCTCGCGGATCTCGTCGAGCTCGACGCCGAGCGCCCTCGCCATCAGCCGGATCTGCCCGCCCCACACCATGGTCGGCACGGAAGGCGCGAGCATCGGCGGCTCGTACTCCATCGGCCGGCCCATCCCGATCAGGTACCGGACCGAGTCGGGCTGGTCGTAGGTGGAGTAGTCGAACATCTCCTGGCAGCGGATCGCGTCGACGGTCGTACCGAGCCCGCTGATCAGCAGTGGCAGCACGTCGTTGCCCCAGCCCGGGTCGACGCCGGAGACGAACAGCGAGCCGCCTCCCTCGGCGACGGCGGCGAGCACCGGGTCCCGCAGCTCCGGCGGTGCGCTCGGGGGATCGTAGAGGGCGTACATCGAAGGGGTGACGACGACGGCCCCGGCCCTGACCGCCCGGACCACGTCGGCGAGAGCCTCGTCGGGCCGGATGTCGCCGGAGGCCGCGTACACCACCGCCCGCGGTCCGGCGGCCAGCACCGCCTCGACGTCGTCGGTCGCGGCGACCCCCAGTTCACGGCCGAGACCGCCGAGATGACCCGCGTCACGGCCGACCTTGTCGGGGTTGTGAACGACGACCGCCGCGAGTGTCAGTGAGGGATGGGCGTCCACGGCACGGATGGCCGCGCGGCCGACGTTGCCGGTACCCCAGACCACCGTGGGAATCATGCGCCGGAGGGTAACCCCGGTGCCTCCAGGTTCCCAGAGCCATGCCGCAGGCAATGAGCAGAGGTTGTGGGGCGCCGACGCTGGTGGTGGTGACACCAGACTCGGCACGCACTCCCTGCGCGGCGCCGCGGCCCGTCGGCATGGGTGCATCTGATGGACACCCAGGGAGTCCGCGACCACGGCTCCGTTTGGGGCACGGCCCCGAAGGGCTTGCGCCGGGCGGTCATCGCGGCCCGCGCCCCCGCCGCCGCGGATGGCTGTCGTGTTCACGTACTTCTCGGGAAGCGGCCACGTCGCGGGCCATCGCGGGTCACCAACCCACAAGAGACTTCTGGCGGTTCACACCGAACAGCCAAGGAGGACCTGTGGGTACTCGTCCCGTTTCCCGGCGGCAGCTGCTCGGCTTCGGCGGTGCCGGTGCCGCCGCACTGATGCTCGGCACCGGTGAGTGGGGCTCCGGCTCCGCCTTCGCCGCCCCGGCCATGAACGGCGACCCGTTCTCGCTCGGCGTCGCCTCCGGCGAGCCGCAGCCCGACGGCGTGGTGCTCTGGACGCGTCTGGCCCCCGACCCGTTCGCACCGGACGGCATGGGCGGCATGCCCGCCCAACCAGTGCGTGTGTACTACGAGTTGGCCGACGACGAGCGGTTCCGGCGCGTGGTGCGCACCGGCAGTGCCGTGGCCTCGCCCGAACTGGCCCACTCCGTACACCCCGAGATACGCGGGCTCCGGCCGAACCGTGTGTACTACTACCGGTTCCGCGTGGGCAGCGACATCTCACCGGTCGGCCGGACGAGGACCACGCCCCTGTCGTGGACGACCCCGAGGGACCTGACGTTCGCCTTCGCCTCCTGCCAGGCCTGGCACGACGGCTACTACACCGCCTACGAGCACATGGCGGACGAGGACCTCGACCTGGTGGTGCACCTGGGCGACTACCTCTACGAATACGGCGTCAAGACGAACAAGCGCGGGGTGACGACCGACGCCAAGTTCCACACGGAGACCGTCGACCTCGCCCGCTACCGGCTCCAGTACGGCCTCTACAAGTCGGAGGCCCCACTGCAGCAGGCGCACGCCCGCTTCCCGTGGATCATGACGTTCGACGACCACGAGGTGGAGAACAACTGGGCCGACGGCATACCCGAGAAGAACCAGGACCCGGCTGCGTTCGTCCAGCGCAGGGCAGCCGCGTTCCAGGCCCTGTACGAGCACGCGCCGCTGCGTCACACGCAGTTGCCCAAGGGCCCCGACGTCCAGATGTACCGCAGGCTCCCCTACGGGAGGCTCGCCGACTTCACCATGCTGGACACCCGGCAGTACCGGGACGACCAGCCGTGCGGCGACGGCATCTCCGCCGACTGCGCCGACCGCTTCGCCCCCGACCGGAGCCTGCTGGGCGCAGAGCAGCGCGCCTGGGTGCTGAACGGCTTCAGCCGGTCCGCCGCGCGCTGGCACGTACTGGGAAACCAGGCCCCGATGGGCCAGACCGACCACGACGCCGGCCCCGGCACCACCGTCTGGATGGACCCCTGGGACGGCTATGTCGCCGAGCGCAACCGGCTGCTGTCAGAGGCGGACAACCGTGGGGTGCGCAACCTCGTCGTCATCACCGGCGACCGTCACCAGAACTACGCCTGGGACCTCAAGCGCGACTACGCGGACCCCGAATCCGCCACGGTCGGAGCTGAGTTCGTCGGTACGTCGATCACCAGCGGTGGCGACGGCGCCGACATGACGGCGGAGGGCACGCGCTTCCTCGCCGCCAACCCGCACATGAAGTTCTTCAACGGACAGCGCGGCTATGTTCGGGTACGCGTCGACCGCAAGCGGTGGACGAGTGACTTCCGCGTCCTGCCGTATGTCACCCGGCCCGGCGCACCGATCACCACCCGCGCGACGGCCGTCGTCGAGCACGGCGTCCCCGGCGTCCAGATCTGACGGCAGCCGGGCGACTGCCTCCGCGTACAGCACCGGGCCGGGCCGGATTCGTCCGGCCCGGCCCTGTGGTCGAAGGTGCGTCCTCGCCGGTCAGCCCTGGGCGCGGCCAGTGAGGAGGTCACGAACCCGGTCCACCATGCCCATGCCGGGGGCCAGGAGCTTGTTGGCCGGCGGCGTGGACGGAGCGGAGGGGTGCGGGCGGGTCGGGGCGGACTCCTTGGCACGGCGGACCTTGTCGCCGAGCTCCATCAGCAAATCCGCGTTGCACGACTCGGCGAGTGCCGGAAACAGCCGCTTCTCCTCGTCGGTGACATGCGAGGTGACCGCGGACTTCAGCTGCGTGATCAGCGTGTCGAAACGCGGGTCGTCGGACTGGCAGCCCTCGAGCTCCTTCAGCATGCGCTCGACCTTGGCGTGGTCGGCGATCTCCTCGTCCGCGAGGTCGTCGCCGTCGTCGACGTAGCGCCGCACCGCGGGGTAGAGGTACTCCTCCTCCGCGACGGAGTGCCGCACGAGTTCCTTGGTCAGCTCGTCCGCCAGCTCCCGTCGGCGCGGGTCTCCGACGCGCTGGGCTTCGATCTCTGCGAACATCTGGTCGACCTCGCGGTGGTCGGCCGTCAGCTCCTGGATGACATTCCCGCCGTGTCCCATGTCCTGGCGTCCTCTCTCGCTTCTGCGAAGAATCCCCCCACGGGCGTTGCTGCCGCGCCTCATCGGCGACATTAACGCGGGTGTCCCGCTCCGGCGCGCGCACGCGGCGGGGGAGCACGCACAAGATCCACCGCGCAGGCTCACCGATGGCGCGGTGACGCGGGAGACGCCGGCAACGAAGACGTCAGGCCATGTCCGGCAGGGACAGCCCGAGCCGTGCGCGCAGCAGGCCGTGGTGCAGCGCGGCGACGGGAGCCAGCAGATCGGGATGGCGCAGCAGCGCGGCCGCCTGGCGGTCGCTTTCGTCGGGCGAGACCAGACGCCGGTAGGCGCCCGACGCACCGCCGGCGAGGCCGGCCACCGCCGCCGAGGCGAGCTCGGCGCTGCTGAGCAGACAGGCCGCCCAGCTGGCGACGACCTCGTCGACCCAGGTGCGCCAGGCATGCTGTTCCGACGTAACCGGTGTTCGGCGGGCCGAATTGCTCAGAAAGTCGAGCCGTGCGGATCCGCCGGGGCCGGCCATGGCCACGAGAGAGGCGTCCATCGGCGTCGGGTAGCGCAGCAGGGCGGCGGCTGTGACGGCCTGACGCGCCTGCGCCTCGCAGAGCGCCGACGCCATCGCGCCGCCGGCGGCCGGATAGGCGCGCGTGAGCCAGGTGGCGGTCGCCGCTATGAGAGGGGACAGATCGGCATGCACAGCGGGGCCGCCCGGTCGGAAGAAAGCGGGGTGACGGACATAGTGGGGCGAAGATACAGCCGGTGCTCCTGGGGAGAAATGACGCACGTCACGCGGGACGAGTGGGACCGCCGGACGCTGCACGGGCCGGGACCGGGGCACTGCCAGGCGCTGGGACCGCCGGACCGCTGCGGGCGCCGGGTGCCGGCAACAGACCGGACCGCCGTGGGCGCCGGGCCTGCCGGCTGCCGGCACTGCCAGTACCGCCAGTACGCCGGGCGCTCCGTACCGCCAGACGCCGGGGGCGCTGGACGCGCCGGGACGGTAGGGAGCCGGGAGCGCCGGGGCGCCCTGGTTGGCTGGAACCGCCGGACCGCCGGACCGCCACGAATGCCGCTTCCGGGGCCGCCGGCACTGCCAGTACGCCGGGTGCCGGACGCGCCGGGAGCAGGGAGCCGGGACCGCCGAGGTCGGCCAGGTCGGCTGGAACCGCCGGGCCGCCGGGCCGCCGGACCGCCGGGGCCGGGGTGCCCAGGCCCCCAGGACCGCCGAAACCACCGGGCGGGCCGGTCGCACCCTGCAGCTCGGCCGCGTACGGCGGCTCCGCTCCCGCCTTCGAGCAGGTCAGCGCCGCCGCCCGGGCGACGAAGCTCAGGACCTGGTTCCACTCCTGACCCGGGTCGATCAGAGCCTCACCGGCGACGACGACCACGAAGCATTCCCCTACGGGCCACACAGTCCGCCCTGTGGGCTGATCGGATTCGGCCAGTGGCCAGGGCGTTCACCGTGTGACCGGCGGCGCGCCCGCTGCGGCGGCCCTGACGACGGCGGCCGCCGCGGGTGCGGCATCGAGGACCGGGGGCGTGGAGCGCGACGCGCGGGCGAGCATGAAGGCGCCTTCCAGGAGGGCGATCACCGAGGTCGCCGTCGGGCGGGACGCGGAGATGCCGCAGGAGCCGTAGAAGGCGGCGAGGGCCTCGGCCCAGAAGTCGAACACCTCCGCGGTGGCCACGCGCAGCGACTCTCTGGTGCCCGCCACTTCCAGGGCGATGGTCGCGAGGGGAAAGGGAGCGGCGAAGTCGAGATCGACCAGGGTCTGCGCGGCTCCGGTGAACGCCTCCGCGGTCAGCTCGACGGGGGCGCCTGGCCGCTCTGCTGCCCAGGGGCGAGTACGTCGAGATCCCGGATGCCCGCACCCTGATCCCCCTGTACAAAACCCCGGGGCGCTCTGTGCCGAGCTGCGCTGCTTCGTGAAGGAGTCCCGCGGGCAGGACGAGTGGTCCCGGGCCTGCAAGGCCGCCGTGTGCCGGGCGCACGGAGGTCCGCGTCGGCTCGGAGTCCCCTCGGCACGGGGCCGGTTGAGGAGGCGCCCCGATGGGCAGATGGCCGGCGTCGCCCCGCCGGCTCACCGGCCGCCGCCGCGTCCGAGCAACCGCCATGGAAGGATCCACCCGTGACCGCACCCTCAGCTCTCCTCGCCGGACTCGACGCAGAGCTCCCCGCGTTGCGGGAGCTCTATCAGGACCTGCACGCCCACCCGGAGCTGTCGTTCCAGGAGGTGCGGACGGCGGCCGTCGTGGCCGCACGGTTGCGTAGCCAGGGCTGGGAGGTCGCCGAGGGCGTGGGCGGCACCGGTGTGGTGGGGGTACTCGGATCGGCGGACGGGCCGGTGGTACTGCTGCGCGCCGACATGGACGGCCTGCCCGTCCTGGAGTCGACAGGCCTGCCGTATGCCTCCACACGCACCGGGATCGACGCCGACGGCCACGAGGTCCCTGTGATGCACGCCTGCGGGCACGACATGCACGTCACCTGTCTGCTCGGCGCGACGGCCCTGCTCGCTGCCAACCGAGACGCGTGGCGGGGCACCGTCGTCGCCGTGTTCCAGCCCGCCGAGGAGGTCAGCGGAGCGCAGGCGATGATCGACGACGGGTTCGCCGGACGCTTCCCCCGCCCCGACGTGTGCCTCGCGCAGCATGTCGGACCCATTCCCGCGGGCATCGCGGCCACCCGCCCCGGCACCGTCATGAGCGCTTCCGACAGTCTCCACGTCCGGCTGTTCGGCCGGGGCGGCCACGGGTCGGCGCCGGAGAACACCGTCGATCCTGTGGTGATGGCGGCAGCGATCGTCATGCGTCTGCAAACCGTTGTGTCCCGCGAGGTGGGCGCGAACCAGGCCGCCGTCGTCACGGTGGGCTCACTGCACAGCGGCACGAAGGAGAACATCATCCCGGACACCGCCGAGATGAAGATCAACATCCGCAGCTCCGATCCCACCGTTCGCACCCGGGTGATCGCGGCCGTCGAGCGGATCGTACGAGCCGAGGCCCTGGCGTCCGGTGCGCCGAAGGATCCGGACATCACCTTGCTCAGCAGCTTCCCGCTGACCGTCAACGACGCGGACGCGACGGCGACGGCCATGGCGGGCCTCGAGTCGGAGCTGGGGGAGGGCCAGGTGTGGACGCTTCCGCAACCCATCACCGGCAGCGAGGACTTCGGCGCCTTCGGTACGTCGATGGGGGTGCCGTCGGTGTTCTGGCACTTCGGGGGAGCGGACCCGAAGCTGTTCCCGGACCCCGACCCGGCGGCACTCGTCGGCGGCGGGCTGCCGCAGGGAGTCCCGTACAACCACTCGCCCGACTACGCCCCGCTCCAGGACCCGACCATCGAACTCGGAGTCCGGGCGCTGCTGGGGGCGGCCGGGCGGTGGCTGGCCAGGGGAGCGGACCAGTGAGTCGGTGAGGCCTTTCAACCACCTTGCCGGGGCCGAAGGCCCCCTGCAACGTGCCCGGGTGATCGCGGGCGTCGACCCCACCTCATGAAACGGCAGCATGCGGCAGGGCCTGTACGGCACCTCGGTGCCGTACAGGCCCTGCCGCAGCAACCTAGCTGAGCGTTTTCAGCGCCGCCGCGTCATACTGCTTCAGGTCCTCGAACCGATTGCCCAGGACCTTCGCCGCCCATTCCGGGTCCTGGAGGAGGGCGCGACCGACGGCGACCAGGTCGAACTCGTCGCGTTCCATGCGGTCGAGGAGCTCGTCGATGCCCTGGACCGGTGCGCCTTCGCCGGCGAAGCTGCGGATGAAGTCCCCGTCGAGGCCCACCGAGCCGACGGTGATGGTGGGCCTGCCGGTGAGCTTCTTGGTCCAGCCCGCCAGGTTCAGGTCCGAGCCCTCGAACTCGGGGAGCCAATACCGGCGGGTGGAGGCGTGGAAGGCGTCGACGCCGGCCGCGGCGAGTGGGGTCAGGATCGCCTCCAGCTCCTCCGGGGTCTCGGCGAGCTTCGCGTCGTAGGCCTCCTGCTTCCACTGCGAGTAGCGGAAGATCACCGGGAATTCGGGCGAGACGGCCTCGCGGACCGCGGCCACGATCTCGGCCGCGAACTTCGTACGTGCCACAGCGTCACCACCGTAGGCATCGGTGCGGCGGTTCGTGCCCGCCCACAGGAACTGGTCGAGGAGGTAGCCGTGGGCGCCGTGCAGTTCGACGCCGTCGAAGCCGATGCGCTCGGCGGCCGCGGCGGCTTCGGCGAACGCGCCGATGACGTCGTCCAGGTCGCGCTGGGTCATCGCCTTGCCGGTGCCCTCGGTGCCGTCGACGCGGATGCCGGAGGGGCCGACGGCGGGTGCATCGGCGTAGGGCGGCTCGCCCTGCTTGCGCACCATGCCGATGTGCCACAGCTGCGGCACGATCGTGCCGCCCGCCGCGTGAACGGCGTCGGCGACCTTCGCCCACCCTGCCAGCTGCTCCTCGCCGTGGAACCTCGGCACGCGGTCACTCTGCCCGGCCGAATCGTGGCCGACGTAGGTGCCTTCGGTGACGATCAGGCCCACACCCGCGGCGGCGCGACGGGCGTAGTACGACGCCACGTCCTCACCGGGAGCGCCGCCGGGGGAGAACATCCGCGTCATCGGCGCCATCACGATGCGGTTCGGGACGGTCAGGCCGTTCAGCGTGACGGGCCGGGACAGGATCTCGGCCGCGCGGGAGGCGGAGGAAACAGCGACGGTCACGGGGGTGCTCCTCGAGGTACCAGACAGTATGTGCACATGCATTCAATGCATGTTGCTGGTCAACCCCCGCGGCGGTCACGGCATTCCGCCCGTGCAGCCGGACGCGCTGTGATCCGGAACACGCACCCCGGGCAGGTACGCAGCACGGCGGCTGCCCCGGGGACCGGGACGGCCCCCGGCGGCCGCGCTTCAGGACCTCTGGACTTCAGGGCCTCAGGGGCTCGATCCAGATGTTGCGGTACCGCACCGTGTTCCCGTGGTCCTGGCGCCCGGGTGTGCGGCCCCAGGTGTGGGCCGGGAGCTCGGCCACCGGCGGGCGATGCGTATTCATGTTCGTAACGCGGGCCTAATGAACATCTATTGACATGTCACTGCCCATCCCGCCAGAGTCTTGACCGCCAGTGATGCCGATGCCGATCACGGACCGAGGAGCGTTCCCTCATGCCCGAAATCCCCGCAGTATCACGCCGCCTGCTTCTGGGAGGAGCTCTGGCCACCGGGGCGCTCGCAACCGGTGTCGGCGCAGCCCAGGCGGCCCCGGTGGTCCAGGGCGGCGCTGTGCCGGCCGCCTCGCCGCGGCGCAGGCCCGGCCAGAAATCCATGATCAACGTGCCGTACGACGTGTACCGGACGGTCCGTGTCGGCGTCATCGGTCTCGGCAACCGGGGTTCTGGCATGTCCGAGGGATGGTCCGTCGTCCCCGGCTGTACGGTCACCGCCGTCTGTGACATCAGGGCGGACCGCGCCAAGCGCACCGCGGACCGGCTCGTCGCCAAGGGCAAGCCGCGCCCCGCGGAGTACGGCGGGTCGGACGAGTCGTTCGCGCAGATGCTGGAGCGGGACGACATCGACCTCGTCTATATCGCCACGCCCTGGGAGTTCCACTACGAGCAGGGCCGGGCCGCGATGCTGGCGGGCAAGCACGTCATCGTCGAACTGCCCGTCGCCACCGAGCTCGACGAGCTGTGGGACCTCGTCGACACCTCCGAGCGCACGCGCCGGCATCTGATGCTGTCCGAGAACTGCAGCTACGGCCGCAATGAGCTCGCCATGCTCAAGATGGCGCACGAGGGCCTGCTCGGCGATGTCACCAACGGCCACGGCGGCTATCTGCACGACCTGCGCGCGCTGCTGTTCTCGGACACGTACTACACCGACGCCTGGCGCCGTCTCTGGCACACACGCAGCACCGCGTCCTTCTACCCCATGCACGGGCTGGCGCCGATCGCCGCCGCCATGGACATCAACCGCGGCGACCGGACGGCGGTGCTGCGGGCCACCGCCACCGAGCCGAAGGGCCTCGCCGACTACCGCGAGCGTTTCGTGCCGAGGTCGCACCCGTCGTGGAAGGAGACCTACATCAACGGCGACCTCGTCACCTGCCTGATCGACACCGCCAAGGGCCGGGTCATTCGTGCCGAGCACGACGTCAGCTCGCCGCGCCCGTACAGCCGTATCAACAGCCTCGCGGGCAGCCGCGGCATCTTCGAGGACTACGCGGGCACCTCCACGACCGGCGGTCGCATCTACGTCGAGCCGGACCACAGCGGTCATGCCTGGCGCGACTTCGACACCTACCGCAAGGAGTTCGACCACTGGTTGTGGAAGAAGATCGGTGACGACGCGGCCAACAACGGCGGCCACGGCGGCATGGACTACGTCCTGCAGTGGCGCACCGTTCAGCTGATGCGCTCCGGCCAGCTCCCGGACATCGACGTCTACGACTCGGCGGCGTGGTGCTCTCCTGTGCCGCTGAGCGTCAAGTCCCTCGCCGCCGGCGGCCGTCCGGTCGAGATCCCCGACTTCACCCGGGGCTCCTGGGTGAACCTGCGGATGGGTCTGGACTCGCGCATGTCCGAAATGCCCCCGGTCGCCTGACGATCCCGCCCTCACGCGAAGGAGACGGACAGTGAGATCAGCCCGACTGATCAGAACTCTCAGAGCCACGGCCGCGGCAGGGGCGATCCTTCTTGTCCCCGCGCAGGCGGTCGCGGCCGAACCGGAACCGGCTCCCGTCGCCGCGAAGACGGAGGTGACCATATCGCCGGTCGACCTCCAGGGGCCGGCCATCTCGGCGGTGAAGGTGACCGTCAAGAACGCAGGGCGCGACCGTATGCGGTCGTTGAAGGTGTCGTTCGCCGGGCCGGTGGGCTGGGCCGTGCAGCCGGCCGAGCGCAGCGTGGACGGTTCCCTCGCCAAGGGCAAGGCCGTCGACACCGAGTTCAGGATCCAGGTGCCGGAGCAGCGCCCGGGGTTCACCGTCCGGACGTTCACCGCGACCGCGACGTACAAGGGCGGTGACGGCGCCGGGTCGGCCACCGGCATCCGGACCCAGCGCACGGGCGAGCCTGTGGCGAACCTCGCGGCCGCGTACAACAGTGTCGCGATCACCGACGAGAGCAACACCGCGCCGGGCGACTACGACGGGGACGGCAACAGCTTCTCCGCGCAGAAGCTCGCGGCGGTCGGACTCACCCCCGGTGCGTCCGTGAACGCCTTGGGCGCGAAGCTGACCTGGCCGGACGTGCCGAGCGGCACCAAGGACAACGTGTCGAGCGCCGGACAGGCCGTCAGCCTGAGCGGTCAGGGCAGCAAGCTCGTCTTCCTGGGCTCGGGCGTCGGAAGCGGCGCGACGGGAAGCGCCACCGTCCACTACAAGGACGGCACGTCGACCAAGGGTTCGTTCGGCTTCCCCAACTGGTCGTTCGACCCGGCCGACGCCCATGGCGCGACGCTGGTCGCGTCGTCCGACGGCCGCAATCGTCCGAGCGGATACGGAAACGCGGGCATCGCCTACCGCGTGTTCGCCCACTCGATCTCCCTCGACGCGGCCAAGGAGGTGGACTTCGTGGTCCTGCCGGGCAACGGCAACATCCATGTCTTCGACATGGCCGTCGCCCCCTGATGCCCTCCGCGCGACCGTGATTGGCGACAGCCGCCCCCGAACTCCGCTGTCCGGGGGCGGCTGTCGTCGCCACCCCACTGTGTCCACGGGCCGCGCAGGGCTCAGACCGATGGCTGCGATGCCCGCGGCCACGCAGGGCTCAGACCGCCATGACCTTGATGCCCGCTTCCGTCAGGCGCGCCGCCATGTCGGAGGGAAGCGCGGAGTCGGTCACCAGCACGTCGATGCGATCCAGCCCGCAGATCCGGGCGAAGGCGCGCTTGCCCATCTTGGACGAGTCGGTGACGACCACGACCCGGCGCGCGCGCTCGGCGAACAGCCGGCTGATGCTCGCCTCGTCCTCCTGGTGGGTCATCACGCCCAGTTGCGGGTCGACGCCGTCGACACCGAGCACGGCGACGTCCAGCACGACTTCGTTCAGCACGCCCACGGTCAGCGGTCCGACCAGCTCGTACGTCTGCGGGCGGGCCACACCGCCGGTGACGACGATCTTGATCTGGGGGCGCACGGCGAGCTCGCCGGCGATGTTGAGCGCGTTGGTGACGACGGTGAGCGCGGGCCCCGACGTCTCCGGGGACTCCCGTCGACCGCCGCCCGCGCGCAGCGCCAGCGCTCTTGCCACCTCGGTCGTGGTGGTGCCTCCGTTGAGGCCCACGACCTCTCCTTCGGCGATCAGCTCGGCGACGGCCGCGGCGATGCGCTGCTTCTCGGAGGCGTGGCGTGAGGACTTGTAGCGCAGGGGCAGTTCGTAGGAGACGCCGTGGGCGATGGCTCCGCCCCGGGTGCGTACGAGCATCTGCTGCTCGGCGAGTTCGTCGAGATCCCGTCGGATGGTCGCCGGCGAGACCGTGAGTGTCGTCGCGGCCTGCTCGACATCCAGCCTGCCCTCGGCGGCCAGCAACTCCAGCAGCTTGCTCCACCGCTCGTGCTTGGACATGTGTCGGACTCCTTCGGGCATCGTCCTGCGCTCTCGACACGCTATGGGACGCGAGGGCGGGCGCTCCAGCGAGGGCAGGGCTCCTGCGTGAAAGTGATCGTAGTTCCGGAAGAGGCATCAGGCCCACGCATGTCTGGTGCAGCCGAATCTGGGCAACGTTCAGGTAACAAGCCCTGGACCGCGGCCTTGTCGCTGCTGAATACTGCGCGACAGGACCAATGCTTGTAACTGCTTGAAATGGTCGCAGTTTGCGCAGTTTCATGCAATGGAGGTGGGGCTGTTCGCCTTCACCGAACGCCTGGTGGTGTCCGGATCGACCTCCGGCTCCGTGAAGTAAACCGGTCTCTGCGCCGACCGTCAGAGCCTTCCCCGAGGAGTTCATCACTTTGTCCAGCACAGGTTCCTCCCGCACCTCGGCCGAGATCGCCTCCCAGCCCGGCGTGTGGCGGCAGGCCGCCCGCTCGCTGCCCCGGCACACCGCAGCCCTGCCCCGCCGGGGCGAACGCGTTGCCGTGATCGGCTGCGGAACCTCCTGGTTCATGGCCCAGTCCTACGCCGTCCTGCGCGAGACCGGCGGGCACGGCGAGACCGACGCCTTCGCCGCCTCCGAGTTCCCGCACGGCCGCGGCTACGACCGGATCGTCGCCATCACCCGGTCCGGCACCACCACCGAAGTGCTGGACCTGCTCCGCCGGGTGAAGGGCGCCGTCCCCACCGGCGCGATCACCGCCGACCCGGCGACCCCCGTCATGCAGGCGGCCGACGCCGTGGCCGTACTGGACTTCGCGGACGAGGAATCCGTGGTCCAGACGCGTTTCGCCACCGCGAACCTCGCACTGCTGCGCGCACATCTCGAGGCCGAGGGCGCTCTGCCCGGCGGGGTGCGCCCCCTCGACCAGGCGATCCAGCACGCCGAGCGGGCCGTCGCAGAGCCCCTCGACGCCGCAGTGTGCGGTGCCGGGCAGTTCACCTTCCTCGGCACCGGCTGGACCTACGGCCTGGCGCTCGAGGCCGGACTGAAGATGCGCGAGGCCGCCGGCGCCTGGACCGAGGCCTACCCGGCCATGGAGTACCGCCACGGGCCCATCAGCATCACCGGCCCCGGGCGGGTGGCCTGGGCGTTCGGCACGCTTCCGCAGGGACTCGCGGACGATGTCGCACGCGTCGGCGGCACACTCGTCGCCGAGTCGCAGAACGCCGCAGGCGATCTGGACCCGCTCGCCGACCTCGTCCGCGCCCAGCGCCTCGCGGTCGTGCTCGCGGAGACCCACGGCCACAACCCCGACCGGCCGCGCAACCTCACCCGGTCCGTCGTCCTCGAGAACAGTCATGCCTGAGGACCATGACGACTCCGAATGCGTGACCGCCCGACAGGCCTCCGCCCGGGGACGAGACGTCCACCGGGTGGGGGGCCTCGTGCCCGGAGCCGTCGCCGCGGAACCTGGCAGCGCCGTCTGCTCGGCCGACTTCGCTGCCGCCATCGCCCGTCCTGTGGCCGGCGACCTCGATCCCGGCACCCACCACCGTTTCCTTACGACCGTCTCCGTGGAGGAACGCCATGCCCCTCTCGCCCACTGACGACATCGTCCGTTCCGCAGCCGAAGGCGGTGTGGGCGTCGGGGCGTTCAACGTCGTGCAGCTCGAGCACGCCGAGGCCATCGTCGCCGGGGCTGAGGCCGCCGGGCGGCCCGTGATCCTTCAGATCAGCGAGAACACCGCCCGCTACCACGGATCGCTCGAACCGATCGCACTGGCGACACTCGCGATCGCCCGCGCGTCGGGTGCCCCCGTCGCCGTCCACCTCGACCACGCCGAATCCGCCGACCTGGTGCATCAGGCCGTCGAACTCGGCTTCACCTCGGTCATGTTCGACGCCTCCAAGCTCCCCTATGACGAGAACGTGGCAGCCACGCGTGAAATCACCGCCCACTGCCACTCGAGGAAGGTCTCTGTGGAGGCCGAGCTGGGCGAGGTCGGCGGCAAGGACGGCGCTCACGCCCCCGGCGTACGCACCGATCCCGACGAGGCACGGGCCTTCGTCGCCGCCACCGCCGTCGACGCACTTGCCGTGGCCGTGGGCAGCTCCCACGCCATGCTCACCCGGGACGCCGTACTCGACTTCGCGCTCATCTCCCGGTTGCGGGACACCGTGAGCGTCCCGCTCGTGCTGCACGGCTCCTCCGGCGTCAAAGACGCGGGCCTCACCAAGGCGATCGAGGCGGGCATGACGAAAATCAACGTCTCCACTCACCTCAACAAGGCGTTCACCCATGCCGCGCGCACCTACCTCGACTCCCACCCCGAGACCGCCGACCCCCGCAAGTACCTCGGCCCCGCCCGTGACGCCGTCGCCGCGGAGGTGGCACGGCTGCTGGAGGTCCTGAGCTGACGTGAACGGGCGGGAGCCCAGGTCGTGTCCGCGGGGGCCGAGGCGCGACCCCCGCGCGGTGCTGAGCGCGGCGCAGGCCGGGCTCGTAGGGTGGCCCGCATGATCGTTCGCAGCGGCGCAGGCCGGCATCCCGGCTACTTGGCGGCCGCGCTGGTCTTCGCCATCGGTATGGCCGGGACGACGCTGCCCACCCCGCTCTACGGGCTCTACCAGCAGGAGATCGGTTTCTCCGAGCTGATGGTGACGGTGGTCTTCGCCGTGTACGCCGTCGCCGTCATCACCGTGCTGCTGGTGGCGGGCAACTACTCCGACGAAGTCGGGCGCCGCCCCGTGCTGCTGTGTGCGATGGGGTTCTCGGCAGCGAGCGCCGCATGTTTCCTTCTGGAGGAGGGCCTGCCCCTGCTCTTCGCCGGCCGGCTGTTCTCCGGTTTCGCGGCCGGACTGCTGAGTGGCGCGGCCACGGCGGCCGTCATCGAGCTGGCCGGGCCGGGGCAGAAAGCGCGAGCCGGATTCGCGGCCACAGCGGCGAACATGGGCGGCCTCGGTTGCGGGCCGCTGCTGGCCGGATTCCTCGCGCAGTACGCGGCATGGCCCCTTGAACTGACCTTCCTGGTCCACCTCGCACTGCTCGCCGCGGCGACCCTGCTGATCCTCTTCCTGCCGGAGACCGTGGAGCAGCCGAAGCGGCGCCCGCGGCTGAAGCCGCAGGGCGTCACCGTGCCGGACGAGGTGAAGGGGGTGTTCGTGCCCGCGTCCGTGGCGGCGTTCGCCGGGTTCGCGCTGCTGGGTCTGTTCACGGCCGTCGCCCCCAGCTTCGTCGCCAGGACGCTCGACGTGCACAACCTTGCCGTCTCGGGGGCGGTGGTGTTCTCCGTGTTCCTCGCCTCCATCGCCGGACAGAGCCTGAGCGGACGTGTCGGCGCCGTGCGCGCCCTTCCTGCAGGCTGCGGCGTACTGGTCATCGGCCTTCTGGTGGTCGCCGCGTCCTTGCTGACGGAGTCGCTCGCCCTGCTCGTGGTGGGCGCGGTCTGCGGGGGAACGGGCCAGGGCCTGGCGTTCCGCGCGGCACTCTCGCTCGTAGGCGACGCGGCCCCGGCGGAGCACCGCGGAGGCACGATCTCGGCGTTCTTCGTCGTCGCCTACACCGGCATCTCGCTTCCCGTGGTCGGGGTGGGCGCCCTGGCGCAGGTGTGGGGGTTGCGGACGGCGGGGCTGCTCTTCGCCGGGTGCGTGATGGTGCTCGCGGCGTGCGCCGGGCTCTACGCGGCGCTCAGACCGCCGGCCGCGGCCCCGGAATGAGGGCGTCCCGGCACGGCGACCTGAGCACCCATCAGCGGCCGGCGCACCGGCCCGTAACGGGAAGCCCGAACACCAACGCCCCGTACCGCGGCCAACTCGGTTACGGGGCGGTGGAGTCCGTCGTACGACCCCTCAGGGCAGGGGAGTCCGGCCCGTCGCGTTGACGATCTCGGCGGTGGTGTAACTCGCCTGCGGAGAGGCGAGGTCGTACGACGGACTCCACCGCCCCGTAAACACGTAGGCGGGCGCCATCTCCGCCGGCTGTGCCGGACGGCCCAGCGGTGACTCCACACCCAGCCTCCGGTGCCACGAGGACGGGTGCAAACGGGCCCGCGGGCTCAGCCGCCAGGCGCGTTCCCGCCCGCACCGGGCGACACACCTACCGCCCGCCGGCGTAACCCTCGAGGCGGTCCGGCACGGTCGCCGTGTCGGCGATCCGGTCCATGAGGGCGGTCAGCACGAGAGCGGTGCGGGCGGCTGCGATCTCGTCATGGCGGCACGATGTGAGGGAGCCGCCACGCCACGCAGGCATCGGCACCCTCTGGCGGGGCAGAAGAGGTCCAGCGCCGCAGGGTCGCGACGTGAAAGCCTCAAGGAGAGTGGTGTGATGCGCACGGTGGGCGTCGAGGAGGAGCTTCTCCTCGTGGACGCGGAGTCGGGTGAGCCGCGTGCCCTGTCCGCTGCGGTTCTCGCGTCCGCCGGTCGGGAGGGCGGGGACTGCCGGCAGGTGTTCGAGTCGGAGCTCCAGCGTGAGCAGCTCGAGTTCGCCACGCTCCCGCAGAGCTCGATGGACGATCTCGCGGAGGAGATCATCCGCTGGCGTGCAGAGGCAGCCCGCCACGCCGAACGCCTCGGTGCCGCGGTCGCGGCACTCGCCACGTCCCCCCTCCCGGTGAGTCCCTCCCTCGCGGCGGGCGAGCGGTACGGCTGGATGGCGGAGCAGTTCGGGCTGACCACGCAGGAACAGCTCACCTGCGGCTGCCACGTCCATGTGTCGGTCGAGTCGGACGAAGAAGGCGTCGCGGTCCTCGACCGGATCCGCCCCTGGCTCTCGGTCTTGGTGGCGCTCAGCGCGAACTCCCCGTTCTGGCAGGGCAAGGACAGCGGCTACTGCAGCTACCGCAGCCGTGTCTGGGGCCGCTGGCCCTCGGCCGGGCCGGTCGAGCTCTTCGGTTCCGCCGACCGGTACCACGAGCAGGTGCGCGCGATGGTGGGCACCGGCGCCCTACGGGACGAAGGCATGATCTACTTCGACGCCCGACTCTCCCATACGTATCCGACCGTGGAGATCCGTGTGGCGGACGTCGGGCTCGACCCGTCGACGCCGGTTCTCCTGGCCACGCTCGTCCGGGGCCTGGTCGAGACCGCGGCCCACGAGTGGCGGGCCGGTCTCCCGCCCGCGCCGCACGGCGTCGGACTGCTGCGGCTGGCGGCATGGCGGGCAGGCCGATCGGGACTGGACGAGCAACTGATCCACCCGCTCACGATGACTCCACGACCCGCCGGCGAAGTGGTTCGCGCGCTGCTCGACCACGTCCGGGACGCCCTGGAGTCATCGGGCGACATGGCCCGAACGGAGGAGGGCGTGGTCTCGCTGCTGGCAGCCGGCAACGGAGCCGCCTTCCAGCGCGACCTGCTGAAGCAGACGGGAAGCCTCCGGGACGTCGTCGCCGCGTGCGTCCGCAAGACCTCCGGCGGCTGACGGCGCCGCGGCGCACTGCACGAGCTGCTCACGAGACCTTCGCCCCCTGGCGGCGGGCGCGTGGGCGCTGCTCGGCGTTTCCGTGAACTCCCCGGGGCTGCGTCCGGGACAGCGGGCTGCGCCGAGCCGTCGGGCGTTACACATATGGCCCCGGCGAGGCATGCATCTTCGCTGCTGGGGCATACGCCAGTCAGGCCCCGCCGCGCATCCCCCGTCGCGGCGGGGCCGCCGTCTGCAACGGTCAGCCACTCCGGCGGGCAGTCACGAGGAGGTACTCCCACTCCATGGCGAGACTGTCCACCCCGCCGTTCTCCCGCCGCGCGAGGTCGGCGAGAGCGCGGTCCAGTTCCGCTGTCCGGTCCGGGGAGTCCGCGATGTGCTGATAGACGGCGATCGTCGGACCGTAGGCGGCTTTGAAGTAGTCCCGGAAGTCCTCGGGCGTCTCGAAGCGGTCCACCTTCACCGTCTGCCGGCGCACGTCCACATCGGTCACCCGGTCGCCGAGGAGCGCGCGGACGTGCTCTTCGTCGCCCCACAGCGGCGGTGGCTTCGCACCCGGCGGCGGCGGGGGCGCGTACGGCTTCATCACGGCGAACATGCGGCCGATGAAACCTTCGGGCGTCCAGTCGACCAGGCCGATGGTCCCGCCCGGTCGGCAGACCCGCACCAGTTCGTCGGCGGCGGCCTGGTGATGCGGGGCGAACATGACGCCGACGCAGGACATGACGATGTCGAACTCGCCGCCGCCGAACGGCAGCGCCTCCGCGTCCGCCTCGCGCCACTGCAGATCGGCGCCCTGCTTCTCGGCCAGTCTCCGGCCGGCCTCCAGCAGCTCGGGCGTGAGGTCGCATGCCACCACGTCGGCGCCTGACAGCGCGGCCGGAATCGCGGCATTGCCCGAACCGGCCGCGACGTCCAGCACCCGCTTGCCGCTCTTCACTCCGCATGCCCGGACCAGCACCGTACCCAGGTCCGCGACGAGGTCACCGGCCAGGGCCGGGTAGTCGCCGAGCGCCCACATCTTCCGGTGCTTGGCCTTGAGGGCCCGGTCGGCCTCGGTCGCATGGATCGCGTCGGTCATGGCAGATCTCCTCGGGGCTCTTGCCGGCAGCCGCCCGGGTGACGGCCGCATCGACCGGAATCACCACTTTTGTCAATGACCCAAGGATAGAAGCGGGGGGACTTCCGGTCCCGCTCAGACCTCCAGAACCACCTTGCCCCGGGTACGGCCGCTCTGGCTGATGCGGAACGCCTCTGCCGCCTCCGCCAGGGGCAGCGCCCGGTCGACGTTCACAGTGAGCGCACCCGAGTCGGCCAGCCGCCCCAGCTCGGCGAGATCGTCGCTGCTGGGCCGCACCCACACATGGTGCCCGCCGCGCTGGGTGACGGAGGCGTCGACGATGGACGCGACACGGGAGGGGTCGGTGAGCAGCTGCTGGGAGATCTCGACGGCATCGTCACCGATGCAGTCGACGGCCGCGGTGATGCCGTCGGGAGCCAGCTCACGGACGCGCTCGGCCAGCCCGTCTCCGTAGGTGACGGGCTCGGCGCCCAGGGACCGCAGGAAGTCGTGGTTGCGTTCGCTGGCCGTGCCGATGACACGCGCACCGCGCGCCGCGGCGATCTGGACGGCGAACGAGCCGACGCCGCCGGACGCGGCGTGGACCAGAACGGTGTCCTGACCGGTGACGCCGATGCGGGCGAGCGACTGAAGGGCGGTGAGTCCCGCGAGCGGCACCCCCGCCGCCTGCCGCCAGTCCAAACTGGACGGCTTGTGTGCCAGGGTGCGGACAGGAGCTGCGACCAGTTCGGCGAAGGTGCCGTGCTGTACCTCGTCCTTCCTCACGTAGCCGTAGACCTCGTCGCCGACCGAGAACTCGGTCGCGTCGAGCCCGACCGCCTCGACGACGCCCGACACGTCCCAGCCCGGAATCAGCGGGAAGTGGACGTTCATGATCGGGTCGAGATACCCGGCGACGATCTTCCAGTCGACAGGATTGACCCCCGCGGCCTTGACGCGGACAAGAACGGCATCGGGGGCGATTTTCGGATCGGCGGTGTCGGTGAACTCCAGGACCTCGGGGCCGCCGTAACGGTTGACCGTGATGGCTCGCATGGTTCTTTTCTCTCACATCGATCAGGGGTCGTGCCCGATCATGCGCTCGCCATGGCCGTCGTGCGCGCCGTGCCGTGTCGGCGGTGCACGGCTGGGTACCCGCGAAGCGTTCCGGAGCCGCACCACGAGGGAGACGCGATGAGTGACGAATACCGGCCGGAGGGCTTCGAGGACAGCGACGAACCGCTGCCGCGCGACATGCCCGATCAGCAGGCCGGGGTGGAGGACCCGTGGGACCCGGAGGACCGGACACCGGGAGAGTCCGGCCGGACGGCGGACGAGGAGGCGGACGACGTGCCCGACCTCGACGAGGCCGGGGCCGGCCCCCAGGGTGCGCCCCGCGACGAGCAGGCCAACCCCGACATGCCGACCCCCGACGAATCGACGGGCTGAGCGGCCGCCGGGCACGTCCTGCGCGGTCGTGCCCGGTCGCCGCCCGGCGGCAGCCCCACGCCCCGGTCGCGGCGGCAGTCCGACGCATGGTCACATGCCGAACTCCGCGGGGGAGACGCCCAGAACGGCGCAGGCCTCCCGGATGACGTCCTGCTCGGCCGGTGCGACATAGCCGTCGGCGCCGGCGATGACGATTCCGGTCTGGATCACGGCCCGGGCTTCCGTCGGCTTCTTCACCGCCTTTCCGACCTCCTGCATCACCGCCGCCTTGCCCAGCTGGAAATTGGCCGACAGCTGGTCGGCGTGCTTGTTGAACCGCTCGCGCAACTGCTCCGCCGGGAAGTTCTGCAGGACGTCGTTGTTGAGGATCAGCGACTCCACGTGCTGCCGCTCGCTCGCGTCCACATGCCCGTCCGCGGCGGCCACCAGCGCGCACATCGCCATCGATGCGTCTCTGAAGGCACCGCTCTTCAACTCCGTCTTGAGGGACGTGAGCTGTGACTTCAGTGTGTTCACCAGCTGGGCGCGCGAGCCGCCCGCGGACCGCGCCCCGGGGGCGTGGCCGCCCGAGCTCCGGGTGCCCTGGGACTGCTGCAGACTCTTGGCCTGGTCCTTGATCCGGTCCCACATTGCCACTGGTGCCACCTCGGCTTCTGTTCAGGTCGTTCGGTCGTCGTGACGCGCACCGCAGCGCATCACCCAGCCAACGCTCGGCCTCCGTCACGCGTTCCACCTCACGGTCGATTCGATCTTTTGCACGCATTCGGCCCAATGCCTGTACTTCGTTGGGGGGACTTCTCGCCGTGGCGCAACGACGGCGGGCCCGCGGCGGGCAATGGAGGCACATTCAGGAGGTTGTGCCCCATGAGACCGCCCGAGTACGGCCGAGCCGTGCGCGCCGGCGACCGTTCGACGGTTCCGGTCGCACGGGCAGCCGTCACAGCTGTGCTGGTCGTGGTGACGATCCTGCTCTCGCTGATCGCCGCCGATCCGGCTGCTGCTCAGCAGCACGCCCCTCGTCTTCAGGCGCACCCCTCCCCCGCCGATCCCGCGGGGGAGGGGTGCGCGGAGTCGGCCGACGTGATGCAGGAGGCATCGACCCGGGCCGGCGGACCGCGTACCCGTCGGCACGCCGGGCTCCGGCCCTGCCCCGGACCGCGTGCCCGGCCTTCCCGCCCCGGGGCCCGGTCGGCTTACGGCCCGGCCGTGCGGAAGCCGCCTCAGCTGTTTGCCGTGAGGTGTGTGGTTCTGAGGTGCTGACAGCGCCGCTCCGTCCGGCGCCCGCCGGTGCCGGTGCCGGGGCAGTCCGCACACAGGAGCCGTCCACATGCCCGAGAGGTGGCAACAGCCATGCCCAACGACCCCTTCGCTGTTCTCAACGCCCTGATCCGCGCCGAAGCCGCACGAGGTGTGGCATCGCGGGACGCCCGACATCCGTCCGAGCCCCCCAAGGACGGCCGTGCGGAGGTGACGGGCGCAGATGCCCGCGCTGTGTCCGACGGCAGCCCCCTGTCCGAGGGCAAAGGCGCAGCCTGATGCACGGGCGGAGCCGGCGGGGGGTGATCCGGCCGACTCCGCCCGGCTCGTTGCCGACCTCGGCGGGCCGGATCAGTCGGCCGAACAGCGAGGCCGGCCGCTCCGGCCGCCTTGTACGCCGCTTTCCGGCACGCGTCGGCGACCACCGGCGACCTGCGCTGCCCATGGACGGCGGCGTAGCTCCCCACTCATCCCTTGATCGCCGTCAGTGTCCCCGTACGCTCATCTCTTGATCGCCGTCATTGCCCCTGTCCCTCGTCCGCCGTCGAGGAAGGGACCACCGCACCGGCGCCGTTCCGGACCGCCTGCACCACCGCGTCGTGCAGTGTCCTGCTCGCTGCCTCCGAGGGGCACGGTGTGGGGCTGCCCGTCATCGTGAACCAGTCGGTCGCGCCGGTGAACTGCAGAGCGACATGTGCCATGCCGTCGGCCCATGTGGTGTGCACGGTGAGGTTCCCGGTCATCACGCCGGCCTCCTCGGACAGCGCACCGCCACGTCCTGTATACACATTGCGAGTTGTCCAAGACGCCCAGGTCATTACTCCAGCGTCACACCACGTCCCCGGATACGCGACCGACGGCGCGGCTCTCCCCGGGGCTGCTGTTCGGGACGGGGCTCGACGGCTGCCTGCCTCCCTAGGGCAGGGCAGCGCCCCGCGCCGTCACCCAGAGCTCGTACCACTCCTCGTGGCTGAGACGGGGCTCCCCCCGCGCGGCGTCCCGGCACGCACGGATGCGTTCCGGACGCACACTGCCGACGACCGGCGCGATCGCGGCAGGATGCCGCTGGAGCCACCACAGGAGGATCGTCTCCGGCGTGGTGCCCTTCTCCTCCGCCAGCGCCGCCACGAGCCGGGCGGTCGCCTGCTCGTTCGGCGTCTCCTGACGGCCGCTGAACCGGCCCTGGGCGAGCGCACCCCAGGCCTGCAGCCGGATGTTGTTCGCCCGGGCGTGCTCGACCGTGCCGTGAGGGAAGCCGACCGACGCCGCCTCCGGGGTGTTCACCAGCACAGCGGCCTCCAGCCAGTCGCGCCGGTGGAGGCTCATCTCGAGCTGGTTGGCGACCAGCGGGAGATCGAGCCGGGACTGCAGGAGCGAGATCTGCGCGGCGCTCATGTTGGACACACCGAAGCTGCGCACCAGGCCCTGGCCGTGCAGCGACATCAGAGCCCCCGCGAGCTCGTCCGGGTCGGCCAGCGGGTCCGGCCGGTGCAGGAGCAGGATGTCGACGAAGTCCGTACGCAGACGGCTGAGGCTCTCCTCGACCCCCCGGATCACGGTCTTTCCCCGCAGGTCGTACATGCCGGGGCGGTCGCCGTCGGCGAGACGGATGCCGCACTTGGTCTGCAGGACGATGCGCTCGCGCAGCCCGCGCGCGCGGGCGAGGACCTCGCCGAAGACTGCCTCGGCCTTTCCGTGGCGGTAGATGTCCGCGTGGTCGAACGTCGTGATTCCGCTGTCGAGGGCGGCCTCGACAGCCGCTTCGGCGGCGGCGACGTCCGCCGCGGAATGGGGCGTGGTGTCCCAGCCGCCCCCGAGGCCCATGCATCCGTACAGCAGCCGCTCGCCGTCCATGTCCGTCTCCGTCACGGGCCTCACCCTTCCATGTGCCGACCGCGCGACTCAAACGAGTGTCGGACCCGGCAGGACAGGCGCGGTGTTCGTCATGGGAGCACGATGGAAGGAGGTCGCAGCGTGGCCGGCCTGCGTTTCCGGGTCGCGCGGAGTGGCCGGGAGGATCTCATGGACAGTCCGGAAATCTACGAACTCGTGTTTCAGGAACCGGCCGTGGAGGACGACGTGGTCGTGGTGCGGCGCACCGAGAGGGTCGGTGCGGGCGGTTACCCGATTTACGAGGACGACACGGGGATCGTACGCGCGGAGATCAGCGAACGGGGAGAAGTGCGCATGATGGCGAGCGGGGGACACCAGGTCCACCCCTTCCCTGTGGTCGCCCGGCCACCGACCCCTCACTCGACGGGGCACGGGGCACGCTGAACCGCATCAAATTACGTCCGGAATCTCGTGCATACCCAGGGCCGGACGGGGGCATGCGATGGTCGAGCGAGCTCGACCGGTCCACCCCCCCCTGGCCGGTCCCGGGCCGTAGCGGCCCCGCCCCCCATCCCCCCGGGAGGCGGGGCCGCCCCTCATTCCGCAGCGCGAACGCGTGCCGTCGTGTCCGGCCGCCTCTTGTTCCGTCACCGGCACCCGCGCCGTCCGGGCGGCGGGCTGTTCGGACCGCAGCCGCGGTCGATGACGGCTGTCGGGCGCGCGGACGGGTGCTTCCCGCGGGCCCCGCTCCTGCCGCACCGGGCGCGGGCGGCGACCGCGTGCGACCAGTCCTGTCCGTCGGCCTGGTGAAAGTCGGCCCGGTGAAAACGGCGCTCCGGGCGGACCCGGAGCGCTTCGCGTTCCGAGGGTGCCCTTAGAGGTGCCACGCTATGACACCGGGTTCTCGATCAGAGTGATCCGGTTGCCGTCGGGGTCGTGGACAGCGGCGAACCGCACGCCCGGACCGCGTGGCTGAGTCCCGCCCGCCGTGATGCCACGGTCTGCGAGATCAGCAAGCGCCTTGTCCAGGTCGTCGACCACGAGGTTGAGCAGAGCGCCCCCGGCGTGTTCCGGCGACCGGAAGACGTGGATCCATCCGGACGGTGCGACAGTCGGCGAGCCCGTCCATCGGCCTCGCGTCGGCGGGGTGACCCAGAAGCCGTTCGTACCAGTCACCGCCGACTCGATGTCACTTACCGGGGCGACTGCGAGAACATGTGTGAAGGCCATGGTGACCACCCTTTTCGCCGTGGACGCGGGCCTCTGCCGTACGCGGGCCTCTGCCTTTGCCTAATGTGACCCCACGCAATATGACCCCACGCATCGCGGAAGTTCATCGAACCTTCCTCCTTCGGGGCGATGCGCCCCGAGCGCCGCGCGGCAGTCGTCGGTGCGGTCGGTAAGTCTCTCTGTGTCCGTGTCCCTGTGCGGCCGGCGGCCATCCGGCCACGCGCCCTCCCCTCGCTCTTTTGTCATGACCCTTGCCGCCGCCTGGACAGTCCTGCTAATGCTCTTGGTTAGGAAAGTTTCCTTCCAATCGATCGGCCGTCCCGCGGCCGAGTCCGGCCCTTCCGCCCAGCCAACGGAGTCCCCCATGAGACCGGCACGGTTCTGGCTACGCCCCCTCGGCGGCGTCGGCGTCCTCGGCGCCGCCCTGCTGCTCGCCCTCACCACCGCAACCCCCGCCCCGGCTGCCCCCGCCCCCACACCGCCGGCGACCGCGGCAGCCGTCACCCACGAGGCGGAGAACGCGACCGTCTCGCGCGGTCTGGCCGAGTCCAACCACCCCGGGTTCACCGGCAGCGGGTTCGTCAACTACGACAACGCCACCGGCAGTTACGTTCAGTGGACGGTCGACGCCGCGCAGGCCGGCCGCGCTACGCTGACCCTGCGCTTCGCGAACGGCACAGCCGCCGCCCGTCCGATGGACATCGCCGTCAACGGCGCGCTCGCCGCCGACGACCGCGCCTTCCCCGGCACCGGTTCCTGGACCTCCTGGTCGACGGTCACCTTCAACGCCGACCTCGAGGCGGGAGCCAACACCGTCAGGGCCACAGCAACCACCGCGAGCGGCGGTCCCAACGTGGACCACCTCGTCGTCGACGCACTCCCCACGACCGGCGGCACACCCGCGGCGGTCAACGGACAGCTCGAGGTCTGCGGTACGAAGCTCTGCAACCAGTACGGCAACCCCGTCCAACTGCGCGGCATGAGCACCCACGGCCTCCAGTGGTACAGCCAGTGCGTCACCGGCGGCTCGCTCGACGCCCTGGCCACCGACTGGCAGGCCGACGTCCTGCGGATCTCGATGTACGTGCAGGAGGGCGGCTACGAGACCGACCCGCGCGGCTTCACCGACAAGGTCCACTCGATCATCGAGCAGGCCACCGCCCGCGGCATGTACGCGATCGTCGACTGGCACATGCTCAGCCCCGGTGACCCGCACCACAACCTCTCCCGGGCGAAGACCTTCTTCAGGGAGATCGCCCAGCGCCACGGAAACAAGAAGAACCTGCTGTACGAGATCGCCAACGAGCCCAGCGGTGTGAGCTGGTCGAGCATCAAGAGCTACGCGGAGGAGCTCATCCCCCTCATCCGGCGCATCGACCCCGACACCCCGGTCCTCGTGGGCACGCGGGCCTGGTCCTCCCTCGGTGTCTCCGAGGGCGCAGACGAATCCGAGGTGGTGAACAATCCCGTCAACGCCTCCAACATCATGTATACGTTCCACTTCTACGCGGCTTCGCACCGGGACGAGTACCTGAGCACGCTCTCCCGCGCCGCCGACAGCATCCCGATGTTCGTCACCGAGTTCGGCACCCAGGACTACGCCGGAGAGGGAGCCAACGACTTCTCGATGGCCCAGCGCTACCTGGATCTGATGGCGAGCAAGAAGATCAGCTGGGTCAACTGGAACTTCTCCGACGACCACAGGTCCGGCGCCGTCTTCAACAGCGGTACTTGCAACAACAACGGCCCATGGGCCGGTACCGCGTCGCTGAAGCCCGCCGGCGTCTGGGTCCGTGACCGGATCAGGACACCGGACAACTTCCCGACCGGCTGACCGGAACCACTGTCCGCGCCCGGCCTGTGCGCGTCCCCGCCCGTCCGCTGTGATCCACTGGACGGGCGGGGACGCACACGAACAGGAGCAGCAGTGGCCGGCTACCGGACGTGGAGCGCGCCCGGCGCATCGCCGATCGTCTCGCCGAGCAGCCGGCGAAGCGGCCCGGCGGCTACACCCTCACCGTGGAGGCCTTCCAGTCTCTGGGCATCGTGCCCGGCGGCGGCGAAGGCAGCCACCAGCTGCACCACCTGCTGGAGAACGCCTTCGTACGCACCGCCGCCGGCCATGAACTCTCCGACGCCTTCCAGGAAGCCGTAGGCCCGATCCTGTCGTTCGCCACGAGCCCGCTGTGCGCGGTGCTGCACGAGGCCGTCCACGCCCAGGGCGGGCGGCCCACGGCCTGGGCCGCCGAGTGGTGCGCGCGGAGTTCGCGGAGTTCGACGCCGCCAAGGCCCTCGCGGGGGATCAGCCGCTGATGTCCACCGGGGAGACCATCCATCCCTGGCACTTCGAGGTGGACCCCGCCCTGCGGCCGCTGCGCGAGACGGCGGAGCTGCTCGCCGCGCACCGATTGGGCGCCGCTGTACGACCCGGCCCGCCTCGCCGCCAACGAGGTGCCGGTCGCCGCGGCCGTCCACCACGACGACATGTACGTCGACACCGATGACTCGCTGCGCACCGCGCGCACCGTCCGCGGTCTGCGTACCTGGGTCACCGACGAGTACGAGCACGACGGTGTGCGGGCGAGCGGGCCGCGGGTGGTGGAGCGGCTGCCGGCGTTGGCCCGCCAGGAGATCTGAGTTGTGATCAGCAGATCCGTATCCTGCGGGACATGACCGATCAGAAGAGTGAACAGCTCGAACCGATGCCGGCCGACTGGCAGCGCGCGCTCGCCGTCGTCGCACACCCCGACGACCTGGAGTACGGCTGCGCGGCCGCAGTCGCCGGGTGGACCGACGAAGGCCGCGACGTCGCCTACCTGCTGGCCACCAGGGGCGAGGCCGGGATCGACGGCATCGCGCCCGCGGACTGTGCACCGATCCGCGAGCGTGAGCAGCGGGCGAGCGCCGCCGTCGTGGGTGTCTCCACCGTGGACTTCCTGGACCACAGGGACGGTGTGATCGAGTACGGCACGGGGCTGCGCAGGGACATCGCCGCGGCGATCCGCCGCCACCGGCCCGAACTGGTCATCACTCTCAACCACCGCGACACCTGGGGCGGCACGGCCTGGAACACCCCCGACCACCGTGCCGTCGGACGGGCTACCCTCGACGCGGCCGGGGACGCGGGAAACCGCTGGATCTTTCCCGAGCTCATCTCCGAAGAGGGCCTCGAGCCGTGGGACGGGGTGCGCTGGGTGGCTGTCGCCGGCTCGACGAGCCCCACACACGCTGTCGAGGCGGGCCCCGGCCTCGAGCGGTCGGTGGCGTCACTGCTGGAGCACCGGCTGTACATCGAGGGTCTGACGGAGCAGGACCCGGAGGCGTACTGCCGCACCTTCCTCACCGGCATGGCCGAGATGGCGGCACCGCGTTTCGGAGGTCGTCCCGCTGTCACGTTCGAGCTCTTCCCGCGCTGACGCCGGTCACGACGCCCGGCCTCCGGGGCCCCGCCCGTGACGTGTGCGGTCATGTCCCGGGCGGCGTCGGGGCCCCGGCAATGTGGCCGGATTCGGACGTGTGGCCCGCCGAACAGCCCACATCGGTGAAAACGGTCCGTTCCTGCTGATTGACAGGGCGTCATATGGCTGGTCAATTGCGATTGTTGTGATGCGCGAACTTCCTTGTGAGACCCCAGCGGCCCATGGAGGAAAAGTGACGCTTCGCCCGACCCGTCTCGCCGTGCTCGCCGCGGCCATCACGCTGTTGCTGACGCCGGCCGTCGCCCGGGCGGCCGACCAGCCCAAGGCCGCCGGCGCCGAAGCCCCGGCCATCACCCCGACCCCGCAGTCGGTCCGACCCCTCGACGGCCGGGTGACCATCACCTCGACCGTCACCCTGATCCCGGGAGAGAGCGCCGACCCACAGGCCGTCGAGGTCACCGAGCAGGCGCTCCGCGACGCGGGCGCCCAGCGGATCGTGCACGGCGACCGGGCCGTGCGCGACCGGCTCACCGTCCACGTCGGCTCGGCGGCGGCGCTCGGCACGCTGAACCTCGAGGGGCCCGCCGGGCTGCCCGCCGACGGCTATGTGCTGGGTATCGGCGAGGAACGCGTCGTCCTGGCCGGAAACGACGCCACCGGCACCTACTACGCCGCCCAGACGCTGCGGCAGGTCCTCCCGCACCGCGACCGGCCCGGCGCGAAGATCGGCGGACTCGCCGTCCGCGACTGGCCGGCCACCTCACTGCGCGGTGTCATCGAGGGCTTCTACGGCACGCCGTGGTCCCATGAGGCACGCCTCGACCAGCTCGACTTCTACGGCGCGCACAAGATGAACATCTACGTCTACTCGCCGAAGGACGACCCGTACCTGCGGGACAAGTGGCGCGAGCCCCACCCGGCGCCGGAACTGGCGCGCATCAAGGAGCTGGTCGACCGGGCCGCCGAGCGCCATGTCGACTTCACCTACGCCCTGTCGCCGGGCCTGTCCATCTGCTACAGCTCCGACGCGGACACCGCGGCACTCATCGACAAGTTCCGGTCGATCTGGGAGATCGGCGTCCGCACCTTCGCCGTGCCGCTCGACGACATCAGCTACACCTCGTGGAACTGCCCGGACGACCAGGCCAAGTGGGGCACCGGCGGTGGTGCGGCGGGTGCCGCGCAGGCCCACCTCCTGAACCGGGTGAACAGGGAGTTCATCGCCGGACGCCCCGGTGCTCAGCCGCTGCAGATGGTCCCGACGGAGTACTACAACGTCACCGCCACCCCGTACAAGAAGGCGCTGGCCGAGCAGCTCGACCCGGACGTCCTCGTGGAGTGGACCGGAATCGGTGTCATCGCACCGACGATGACCGTCGCGCAGGCGAAGGCCGCCCGTGCCGTGTTCAACCACCCGATCCTGACCTGGGACAACTACCCGGTCAACGACTACGTCACCAACCGGCTGCTCCTCGGCCCCTTCAACGGGCGGGAGAAGGGCCTGCCCGCCGAACTCGCGGGCATCACAGCCAACCCCATGATCCAGCCGTACGCCTCCAAGATCGCCCTGTTCACCGTCGCCGACTACGCCTGGAACGACGCCGCCTACGATCCGAGAGCCTCCTGGGAGGCGGCGGTGCGCTGGTACGCGGGAGGCGACGGACGGGCGGAACGTGCACTGCGGACCTTCACCGACGTCAACTACAGCTCGCGGCTGAACCTCCAGCAGGCCCCCGAGCTGGCGGCCGCGTTCGAGCGGTTCTGGATTGACGGCGACGGGCGCCGGCTCGAGCGGGTGCTCGGTGATCTGCGCGCCGCGCCGTCCGTGCTCCGCGACCGTCTGCCCGAGCAGGGCTTCATCGACGACGCCGGTCCCTGGCTCGACGCGACCGAGGCGTGGGCGATCGCGGCCCGTACCGCCCTGCGCATGGTGGGGGAGGCACGTGACGGCGACGGCCGCGAGGCCTGGGAACTGCGCCGGCAGCTCCCAGGCCTCCTCGCCACGGCCCGGTCGTTCGTCTACACGGGGCTCGACGGCCGTCCGGTGCCCGTGACCGTCGGCGAGGGCGTGCTCGACGGCTTCGTCGACGACGCGACGGCCGAGCACGACCGCATCCTGGGGGTGCCGGGGGCCGTCAGGGCGGCGAGCAGCATCGGTCAGTACCGCGACAACGACGTCTCACGGATGCTCGACGGCGACGACGCCACGTTCTACTGGAGCAGCCGCGCGCCCGCCGTGGGCGACACCGTCGGCGTCGACCTGCGCCAGGAACGCGAGTTGCGCTCCGTCAAGCTCGCCATGGGCAAGCCCACCAGCCCCAACGACTATCTGCGCCAGGGGGTGCTCGATTACTCGTCGGACGGTACGAGCTGGCAGCAGTTCGCCGCCTTCACCGGGCAGCCCGACGTCACGGTCACCGCTCCGGCGGGCACCAAGGCCCGCTTCGTGCGGGCACGGGCGACAGCCAAACAGACCAACTGGCTTGTCGTCAGGGAGTTCGCCGTCGGTACGGACAGTGCGTCCGTCACGGGCGACCCGCCCGCAGCGGCCGGTTCTTTTCTGGGCGCGGCGGCTGACGGCGACCCCGGCACGCTCTACCGCGCGGCGCGGACGCCACGGGACGACGAGGCGCTGACGGTGGAGCTGGGCAAGCAGCGGACCGCGCGTTCGGTCACGGTCCTGCAGCCATCGGACACCGCCGTGCAAGCCATGGTGGAGCTGCGGGGGCCCGACGGCGCCTGGCGCAGGGCGGGTGAGCTCCGCGGACCGTACACCCAGCTCAGGTTCGGGCCGCGCGAGGTCGCCGGGGCGCGTCTGGTGTGGCGCGGCGGGGTGCCGCGGATCGCGGAGGTGATCGTCCGCTAGCCAGGGCGAGGGCTGTGCGTATTTGACAAAGTCCCTTGCTGTTTCTGCAATGGGGTGCATGGAAGACGACGCACGGCTCGACGCCGTACTGAACGAGGTCGGCCCCCGGCTCCGCAGGATCCGGCGCGAGCGGGGGGCCACCCTCGGCGCGCTCTCGGAGGCGACGGGGATCTCCGTGAGCACCCTGTCCCGGCTCGAGTCCGGCGGACGCCGGCCCAGCCTCGAGCTTCTGCTGCCCATCGCCCGCGCCCACCAGGTACCGCTGGACGAACTGGTCGGCGCGCCCCCGGTCGGCGACCCCCGGGTGCGCTCGAAGCCGATCGTCCGTGGCGGGCGCACGATGTATCCGCTCACCAGTCGGCCCGGCGGCCTGCAGGCGTACAAGGTGGTCCACGAACCCTCCGCCGACCAGCCGGAGCCGCGCACCCACGAGGGCTACGAGTGGCTGTACGTCCTGTCCGGGCGGCTGCGTCTGGTGCTCGGCGACCACGATGTGGTGCTGGGTGCGGGGGAGGCCGCGGAGTTCGACACCCGGGTGCCGCACTGGTTCGGCTCCGCCGACGACCGGCCCGTCGAGTTCCTGAGCCTCTTCGGTCCCCAGGGTGAGCGCATGCACGTACGGGCCAAGCCGAAGCGGGCCTGAGACGGTCGTGCGGGTGATCGTGCAGGCAGTCATGCGCTCCCTGCCCTTCCCGGATGGGCAAGCGACCGCTTAGTATGTGGCGCAGCGCAGTACTGCCCTACGTGTGGGAGGCCCCGAAATGCAGGCATGGCGAGTGCACCGCAACGGCGAGCCGAGCGAGGTGATGCGGCTCGAAGAGGCGGACCGGCCCACGCCCGGCGAAGGGCAGGTCCTCCTGAAGGTCCGTGCGGCCAACATCAACTTCCCCGACGC
Source organism: Streptomyces sp. NPDC027962 (assembly GCF_055566095.1). NCBI lineage: Bacteria > Bacillati > Actinomycetota > Actinomycetes > Kitasatosporales > Streptomycetaceae > Streptomyces > Streptomyces sp. NPDC027962. The sequence continues at coordinate 143,698 of NZ_JBVHTA010000004.1, read as the reverse complement.
CCTGCTCTGCCGGGGCCAGTACCAGGTGCGGCCCCCGCTGCCCTTCACCCCCGGTGTGGAGATCTGCGGCGAAACAGAGGGCGGCCGCCGCGTGATCGCCAACCCCGTCCTCCCGGGCGGCGGGCTCGCCGAGTACGTGGTCGCCGACGCGGCCGCCCTGCTCCCCGCGCCCGAGGCGCTCGACGACGCGGAGAGCGCCGCGCTGCACATCGGCTACCAGACGGGCTGGTTCGGGCTGCACCGGCGGGCCGCTCTCAAAGAGGGCGAGACCCTGCTCGTGCACGCGGCGGCGGGCGGGGTCGGCAGCGCCGCGGTACAGCTCGGAAAGGCAGCCGGAGCCCGGGTCATCGGCGTCGTCGGCGGCGCGGACAAGGCGGCCGTCGCCCGAGAGCTCGGCTGCGATGTCGTCGTCGACCGTCACGCGGACGACATCGTCGCCGCCGTCAAGGAGGCGACAGGCGGACGCGGCGCGGATGTGGTCTACGACCCGGTCGGCGGAGACGCGTACGCCAAGTCCGCCAAGTGCGTGGCCTTCGAGGGACGGATCGTGGTCGTCGGCTTCGCCAGCGGCGACATCCCCGCCCCCGCCCTCAATCACGCGCTGGTCAAGAACTACTCGATCATGGGCCTGCACTGGGGCCTGTACGCCACCAAGGACCCGCGCTCCATCGCCCGCTGCCACGAGACGCTCACCGAGTACGCGGCCAAGGGTCTCGTCAAACCCCTGATCAGCGAGCGCGTCGCCTTCAAGGACGCCGCGGACGCCGTGCAGCGCGTCGCCGACGGCACCACCACGGGCCGCCTGGTCGTCCTCCCGGACGGAGCGGGCCGATGACCCAGGCAGCCGAACTCCACGCCCTCACCCGGGAGTTGCTCGCGACCCATCCGCCGGCCGAGACCGACCGCACCGACTTCCTCAAGGCGCGCTTCGACGCCGGACTCGCCTGGGTCCACTTCCCGAAGGGCCTCGGCGGACTCGACGCCCCGCGCGCCCTCCAAGCCGTCGTCGACGCCGAACTCACCGCCGCCGGGGCTCCCGACAACGATCCCCGCCGGATCGGCATCGGACTCGGCATGGCCGCGCCGACGATCCTCAAGTACGGCTCCCAGGAGGTCAAGGAGCGCTTCCTGCGGCCCCTGTGGATCGGCGAGGAGGTGTGGTGCCAACTGTTCAGTGAGCCCGGAGCCGGCTCCGACCTCGCGGCACTCGGCACCCGCGCCGTGCGGGACGGCGACGACTGGCTCGTCACCGGTCAGAAGGTGTGGACCTCCAGTGCGCACGTCGCCCGGTGGGCGATCCTCATCGCCCGTACCGATCCGGACCTTCCCAAGCACCGGGGCATCACCTACTTCATCTGCGACATGACCGACCCCGGGGTCGAGGTGCGGCCTCTGCGCCAGATCACCGGGGAGGCGGAGTTCAACGAGGTCTTCCTCACCGGGGTGCGCATCCCCGACGCGCACCGGCTCGGCGAGGTCGGCGAGGGCTGGAAGGTCGCCCAGACCACCCTGATGAACGAGCGCGTCTCCATCGGCGGCATGCGCCTGCCGCGCGAGGGCGGCATGATCGGCCCCGTCGCGCGGACCTGGCGGGAGCGGCCCGAACTGCGCACCCACGATCTGCACCAGCGGCTGCTGACCCTGTGGGTCGAGGCGGAGGTGTCCAGGCTCGCCGGAGAGCGGCTGCGCCAGCAGCTCGTCGCGGGCCAGCCCGGACCCGAGGGCAGTGGCATGAAGCTCGCCTTCGCCCGCCTCAACCAGGAGATCAGCGGTCTCGAGGTCGAAATGCGCGGCGATGAAGGGCTGTTGTACGACGACTGGACCATGAGCCGGCCCGAGCTCGTCGACTTCACGGGACGCGACGCCGGCTACCGCTATCTGCGCTCCAAGGGCAACTCGATCGAGGGCGGCACCAGCGAGGTGCTGCTGAACATCGTCGCAGAACGCGTTCTCGGGCTGCCCTCCGAGCCGCGCAACGACAAGGACATCGCCTGGAAGGACCTCGCGCGATGACGAACCTGCTGTATTCAGAGACCGAGGACGACCTGCGCGCCGCGGTACGGTCGCTCGTCGCCGCCCGCGGCGACACGACCGCACTCGCCACCCGCGCCGAAGCGGGTTCGCCCGGCGACCCGCGGCTGTGGACATCCCTTGCCGCCGAGATGGGCGCAGCCGGGCTGCTCGTACCGGAGAAGCTCGGTGGCCAGGGTGCGAGCCACCGGGAGGCAGCGGTCGTGCTGGAGGAGCTGGGGCGCGGCGTCGTCGCCGCGCCGTACCTCACCAGCTCCGTCGCCGCCACCCAGACACTGCTGGCGCTGGACACCGAGTCGGAGATGGTCGCCGCGCTGCTCGGCGCCCTGGCGGAAGGGCGGCGCACCGCCGTACTCGCCGTGCCGCTGTCCACGGCGCCGGACGGTCCGCTGCCCGACGGCGGGGCGCGCGTCACCGGCGTCGCGGACGCCGCGACGGCCGATGTGCTGCTCCTGCTCCGGCCCGACGGCCTGTACATGGTGGAAGCGGCGGAGGCCGTCGTCGAGCCGCTGACCCCGCTCGACCTCACCCGCCCCATCGCCGCGGTCACGGCCCCGGACGGCGGGACGCGGCTCGCGGACGCGGCGGTCGGCGAGGCCGCTGTGCGCCGAGGACTGCTCGCCGGGGCCGGTCTGCTCGCCTCCGAGCAGCTGGGCCTCGCCGAGTGGTGCCTGGAGGAGACGGTCCGGCACACCGCGGAACGGCACCAGTTCAACCGCCCGGTCGGCTCCTTCCAGGCGCTCAAGCACCGCATGGCGCAGCTGTGGCTGGAGGTCGTCTCGGCACGGGCGGCTGCCCGCGCCGCCGCGGACGCGCTGGCGACGGACAGCGCGGACGCCGCGGTGTCGGTCGCCGTCGCCCAGGCGTACTGCTCGCGGGTCGCGGTCCACGCGGCGGAGGAGTGCGTGCAGTTGCACGGCGGCATCGGTATGACGTGGGAGCACCCGGCCCACCTGTACCTCAAGCGCGCCAAGGCGGACGAGATCGCGTTCGGAACACCGGGACGGCACAAGGAGGCGCTGGCCGCGTTGGTCGACCTCCAGGCCCCGTGACACTGCCGCCCCGTGCCCCGGCCCAGTAACGTCCTTTGTTCCGTCACGCCCTTTACGCGCTGTTTGATTGCGGCCACTTTGCCATAACAGCTGATCTTCAACAGGGCTGTACGCGCATGACGGGCTGATCGACACGGGCTGCGGCCGCCACGGCCATGGCCGCCGCGCCGACCCTCGGCGCGGCGGCCTGCTCCATCCCGGGCGGCGGGGAAGCGGGCGCCACGGCGAAGGACTCGGCGGTCGTCGGCATCGCCTACGAGCCGGACAGCCTCAGCCCGCTCCTCGGCTACGGAAAGGACGGCAACTCCAAGATCTTCGACGGGCTGCTCGCTTTCGACGAGGGCATGAAGCCCGTCCGGACGCAGGCCGCGTCGTGCTGGACGGCGAACCGGTCGACGGCTGGCGCCACGCCGTACCCCGGCCCAGCACACCGCCGTCGGTGTCGTCTTCCAGCAGCCCCGGCTGTCCGCCGACCCGCGGCTCAGTCTGCGGGACCTGATCGCGGAGCCCCCGAGGGCCACCGGCCACAGGCGGCCCCGAGGCCTCGGCCGGCGCGGACGAACTGGCGCTGTCCGTGGGCCTCACCGCCGAACTGCTCGGCCGCCGGCCCCATGAGGTCATCGACGGCCGGCTGCAACGCGGCTGCCTGGCAAGGGCGCTGGTGCTGCGCCCGCGCCGGCTGGTCCGCGACGAGATGACGGTCATGCGACGCGTCGACGACCGCGGCGCTGGTGGCCGTCGTCGAAACCTACCGCCGCACACACGGCGCGGGCCTGCTCGCGGTGGGCCTGAGCCGCTGGTGCGACCGGACCGTGCACTGGTCCGACATCACGCAGGGGTGAGGCGGCAGTCGGGGTCCTGGCAGGGCCGCTGTCCTCCAGCGTTTCCTGCCGGCACGGATGTCACGGCGTTGTCGCAGCGGCGGCGAGCAGCCGTCACCGCGTGCGCAGAGCCGTGACGCTGAAGCGTTCGACCTCGGCGACGTGGCCGCCTGTGCTCGCGACGAGGGTCAGCACCGGGTCGCGGGCGCCGGTGAAGGAGACGGACGCCGACCAGGGGCTGTCCTTGCCGCCCGCCGGGATGCAGCACGAGCTGCTGCCCAAGGGCGACGTGGACGAGGGCTGGTGCACCTGGACGTGGATGCTTTCGTCCACGCCCGTGATCCTTCCGCCGGCACGCACCGGTGAGCGTACGACCGACCCGTACGCGGGCGTGGTCAGGGAGAACGTCGTGTCGTCGGTGCCCACCACCTCCCATGGGGCGTTCGGACCGGAGCCGTAGCGCACCAGATGGATGACGGCCGCTGTGGCCCCGGCCTCGGGGCCGCTGCCGCCGACGCCGATCCGTGCCTCCATGTCGCCGACGGAACGCGTGGTGACCCGGTCGATGTCCTTGAAACCGAGGAAGCCCTGGGTGAAGGAGAGCGCCGTCTGCGCCGGATCGAGATGCCACGGCTGGTGCCCGCCGGAACGGAATTCGCGCTCCCACGCCTTGGCCTGGTCGAGCGTGGTGAACGGCCACAGCGGCTGCAGGCCCTTGGCGCCGCCCAGTCGGCCGTCACCGCTGGGCGCCGGTGTGGAGGGCGGTGGGGTGCCCGGTGGTGTGCCGGTGGCCGTGGCGGACGGGGCGGGATCACTGGCCGACGCCGACGCCGACGCCGACGCCGAGGATGTGGACGGCGATCTCGCCGCCTGCGACGCACCGCCGGACCCACCGCACGCGGCGAGCATCAGGCCGGCCGCGGCGGTCACGGCCACTAGTCGGAAGGGGAGCCGGAAGTTCATTGATGCCCCCAGGCACGAGTACCGACTCTCGGTACTCTTCGTAACAGCCATCGTGCCACCAGCCAGATCTCCGCTCCAAGTTCCTCATCGGTCGTTTCGACGACAGCCGCGGAACGGGCGCCGGATGGCGTTTGCACGTGCGTTCGGCCCCCAACGCCCCATCTCCTGCGGCCCCTTGGCAACCGACATGACGAATGGCCGAACTCTTCGTGGCCCCCTGCCCATGGGCTCGCGGCCGGCGGATACTCACCGATGTCCCTCCCGACCCGCCGAGCCCGGAGGTCTCCGTGCCCACCACCCGCCGCAGAGTCGTCACCAGCCTTGCCGCAGCACTCGCCGGTGCCGTGGCGGCGCCCGCCCACGCCCGGGCCGCCACGGACGCCGGCGCAACCGACCGGCCTCTGCGCCGGGCCCACGCCCACAACGACTATCTGCACGAGCGGCCCCTGCACGACGCTCTGTCGCACGGCTTCACCAGCGTCGAGGCCGACATCTTCCTCGTCGACGGTGACCTGCTCGTCGCCCATGAACCCGCCGAACTCGATCCCACCCGCACCCTGCGCTCCCTCTACCTCGACCCGCTGCTCGCCCGTGTACGCGCCAACCACGGCAGTGTGTACCGCGGTTACCGCCGACCGGTGCAGCTGCTGATCGACATCAAGACGGACGGTGTCGCCGCCTATATCGAACTCGACCGCCAACTGCGGCGCTACCGGCACATGCTGAGCAGCAGCGTCCGTGGAAAGGTCCGCCTCGGCGCCGTCACCCCGGTCGTATCCGGCGACCGCGCGGCCCGCGTCCCGATGGAGGCGCAACCGGTGCGCCACGCCTTCTACGACGGCCGCCTCGAGGACCTCGTCGCCCCCGCCCCGGCTCCCGCGTCGTTCATCCCGCTGATCTCCAGCAACTGGACCCACAGCTTCAGCTGGCTCGGCGCCGGCGAATTCCCGGCCGCGGAGCGGGAGAAGCTGCGCACCCTCGTCGCAACGGCCCACCGCCGCTCCCAGCGGGTCCGCTTCTGGGCGACGCCCGACGCGGCAGGCCCGGAACGTGACGCGCTATGGCGCGAACTTCTGGCCGCAGACGTCGACCACATCAACACCGATGATCTGGCGGGCCTGGAGCGCTTTCTGCGCCTCAACGGACGCTAGAGCCTTACTGCCAAGAGGGACTGGTATCCCGCCTCCGCCCAGATGCATCCGTACGGCGGACACGCCAGTCGGCCGTACGGGGCCCCGGCTACGCCAGACTGGCCGCCGAATGCCGCAATTCCGGCGCGGCGGAGGAGGTTGGCGATGGCCATTTCGATCTCGGTGGTGCTGCTCCTGCTGGTGCTCGCAGTGATCTTTCTGCGCAGCGGAGGGCTGAAGATGTCCCACGCGCTGGTCTGCGCCCTGCTCGGGTTCTTCCTGGCCGGCACCAGCATGGCGCCGACCATCCAGGAAGGCATCGCCGCCACGGCCAACGTCGTCGGCAGCCTCCGGCCCTGATGACGCCCGCCGGGAAGCCGCGCCGCGGCAGCGGTGTTGAACGCATGGCAGTGCCATCGACGACGGGAAGAGAACAATGCCTCTTGAGGGTGAGTACGAGCCCAGCCCCGAAACATGGGTGCGTGAGCAGGTCGAGGAGTACGAGAGCTCCGGCGGTACGAGGGGGACGACGATGCGCGGCATGCCCGTCATCGTCCTCACCACCCGCGGCGCCAAGAGCGGCAAGATCCGCAAGACCCCGCTGATGCGCGTCGAGCACGCCGGAGCGTATGCGGTCGTCGCCTCACTGGGTGGCGCGCCCAAACACCCGGTCTGGTACCACAACGTCAAGGCCGACCCCCGCGTCGAGCTCCAGGACGGGCCGGTCCGCAGGGACATGATCGCGCGTGAGGTGACCGGCGAGGAGAAGGCCGTGTGGTGGGGGCGTGCCGTCGAGGCGTACCCCGATTACGAGGACTACCAGAAGAAGACCGACCGCGAGATCCCGGTCTTCGTCGTCGAGCCGGCGGCCCGGGAGCGTTGAGCGGACCGTCGCACGTCGGGCGAACGCCGGGCGGGTAGCGGGCGGAAACCCGGCGAGCGTCCCCGGCGACGTCCTGCGAGGCGGAGCGTGGGCGCTTGCAGGGGCGCGGCCGGTCGGCAGGTGGGGCGTACCCCCACGCCCACGCTCCCCTCCCGTCAGACCGTTTCGCCCAGGGCGCCCGCGAGGGCTTCCGCGGGGTCCGGCGACGCGGGCCCGGCCGGCGCCCACGCGCCCTGTTCCTTGCGGAACGGCCACCACTGCCCGTCGCGTCCCAGACGTAGTTGTGTCCGGGCGCCGACGACCGTCCAGCGGGCTGGGCCGGCAGGGCGCAGCCACGGCCGGTCCGCCTCGTCCGCCCATGCCGCCGCGAGTCGGTTCGTGGCCCTGGCGTGCTGTGCGGCGTCCGGGGTGAAGTCCTCCTCGAGCACCGCCAGCCCGGCGGCGCCGCCGAAGCGCCAGGCACGGACCGCCAGATCGAGCTCGGCGCGGCTTCGCCCCGTACCGGCGGCGAGCCTGCCCGCGATCACCGGGCCCGGAACGGACGCGGCCATCCGCACCGCGTCCTGGTCGCGTGTCGGCGCAGGCTCGGCCTGCTGCTCCGCGTGGCCGGGCGCGAGGGCCTGACGCAGCATGAGGTGGGCGCGCGCAGCCGCGTCCGCCGCGAGGAACTCCCATGCGCCGGCGTCGAGTCCGTCGGCCGCCGGAGTCTGCGTGTCGAGCGCGGGCGCGGGCCCGGGCACGTCCGGCAGCGGAGGCGGACCGGGCAGCGGCGGCAGGTCGCCGGCCGCCGCGAACGCCTCGTCGGCGCGTAGCACCGCCCGCACGGACGTCTCGTCCGCCTCCGGCGGCTGCGTCCGTGCGACGCTGCGCAGCTGGAGTTCGTCCAGCAGACGGCGCTCGCCACGCCCCCGCATCAGCAGCAGCACGAACGGGTCCTGGTCCAGCAGGCGCGCGACCTGGTAGCAGAGCGCCGCCGTGTGCGGGCAGTGGTCCCAGGCGTCGCAGGTGCACTCGGGCTCCAGGTCGCCGATGCCGGGGAGCAGTTCGACCCCTGCCGCCGCGGCGTCCTCCACCAGATGCGGCGGCATGTCCCGGTCGAGGAGCGCCGCGATGTGCCCGGCGCGGTCCGTGGCCGTGTCCAGGAACCGGTCCCAGTCCCGGTCGTCGAGCTGCTGGAGCAGCACATCACTGCGGTAGGCCGTGCCGTCGTGGTCCCTGACCACTGCGGTGATCCTTCCCGGCCGTACGGAGACGGCCCCGACCGCGCCCTCCCGAGCATGCCGCCTGCCCCGCTTCAGCTGCTTGCCGTCGAGAGCGGTGTCCTCCAGGGCCTTCAGCCAGGCCTGACCCCACCAGCTCTGTGCGAAGCCTCTGCCGCGAGCGGGGGGCAGCGCGGCGAAGGTCCGCTCCTGTTCGTCCGGTCCGTTCATCGCCCCGCTCCTCGCAGTTCCACCAGGTCGGCCAGTTCGGCGTCGGTCAGTTCGGTCAGGGCCGCCTCGCCGGAACCGAGCACCGAGTCGGCGAGATCCCTCTTCCGTTCGAGCATCTGCGCGATCCGGTCCTCGATCGTGCCCTCCGCGATCAGCCGGTGGACCTGCACCGGCAGGTCCTGCCCGATCCGGTAGGCGCGGTCGGTGGCCTGTGCCTCGACCGCAGGGTTCCACCACCGGTCGAAGTGCACGACATGCTCGGCCCTGGTGAGGTTCAGACCGGTTCCCGCGGCTTTCAAGGACAGCAGGAACACGGGCACTTCGCCGCTCTGGAAGCGATTCACCATCGCCTCCCGCTCCGGGACCGGCGTGCCGCCGTGCAGGAACTGCGTGGGCACCCCGCGCGCGGCCAGGTGTTCCTCGAGGAGCCGCGCCATCCGGACGTACTGGGTGAAGACGAGCACGCTCGCGTCCTCGGCCAGAATGGTGCCGAGCAACTCGTCGAGCAGTTCGAGTTTGCCCGAGCGGCCCGCGATGCGGGGGCGTTCCTCCTTCAGGTACTGCGCCGGGTGGTTGCAGATCTGCTTGAGCGCCGTCAGCAGCTTCACCACCAGACCGCGCCGCTCCATCCCGTCGGCTCCGGAGATGGCGGCGAGGTTCTCGCGGACCACGGCCTCGTAGAGCCCCGTCTGTTCGGGCGTCAGCGACACCGCGCGGTCGGTCTCCGTCTTGGGCGGCAGCTCGGGTGCGATGCCCGGGTCGGACTTGCGCCTGCGCAGCAGGAACGGGCGTACCAGCGCCGCCAGCCGGCGGGCCGCCGCCGGGTCGGTGCCGCCCTCGACGGCCTGGGCGTAGCGGCTGCGGAAGGTGCCGAGACGCCCGAGCAGCCCCGGCGTGGTCCAGTCGAGGATGGCCCACAGCTCGGACAGGTTGTTCTCCACCGGGGTTCCGGTGAGCGCCACGCGGGCCTTCGCGCCGATGGTGCGCAGTTGCCTGGCGGTAGCCGAGTACGGGTTCTTGACGTGCTGCGCCTCGTCGGTGACGAGCATGCCCCAGGAGACCTCGGCGAGCCGGGCCGCGTCGAGGCGCATCGTGCCGTACGTGGTGAGGACGAACTCCCCGGCGCGGAGCTCCCCGAGGGAGCGTGCGGCTCCGTGGAAGCGCCGCACGTGGGTGCCGGGTGCGAACTTCTCGATCTCGCGCTGCCAGTTGCCCATCAGCGAGGTGGGACACACCACGAGCGTCGGGCCGGCGCCCGACGCCTCGGTCTGCCGGTGCAGGTGGAGCGCGATGAGCGTGATGGTCTTGCCGAGCCCCATGTCGTCGGCGAGGCAGCCGCCGAGGCCGAGGGACGTCATCCTGTGGAGCCAGTTGAGGCCGCGCAGCTGGTAGTCGCGCAGGTTCGCCGCGAGCGCCGCGGGCTGCCCGATGTCCTGCGGCGCGTCCTCGGGCTGGGTGAGCCGTTCGCGGAGCCGTTCGAACGGGCCGGAGGCCTCGACCTCGACCGTGCGTCCGTCCACCTCGGCCGTTCCGGTCAGCACGGCGCCCAGCGCGTCGACGGGGGACACCTTGCGGTCCTGGCTCTCGCGGGCGCGCCGTGCCTCGGCCGGGTCGATGAGCACCCACTCGTCGCGCAGGCGCACGACAGGGCGGCCGGCCTCCGCGAGCTGGTCCAGTTCGGCGCGGGTGAGCCGGCTGTCCCCGAGTGCGAAACGCCAGTTGAAGGAGAGCAGTGCCTCCGCGGAGAGGAACGACGGAAGCCCCGACGACTCGTCGCCCCGCGCCCGCTCCTCCTCCTCGTCGTCGTCGTCGGGAGAGCCGATCACGGCACGCGCCGTGAGCCTGCGGGCCAACTGCCTGGGCCAGTGCACCTGGACGCCGGTGGCCGCGAGAGCCCGCGAAGCTTCGCCCAGCAGCTCGGTGACGTCCTCGTCCGCGAGCTCGATCGCCTCGGGCACGGCGGCCTGCAGCAGTGGGGTCAGCGGCGGCCAGGCGTGCGCCGCCCGGCGCAGCGCGAGCAGCGCGTCCAGCCGTGCACGCGGGCCGAAGCCGGCGCCCGGCGCCCCGGCCTGAGCCCACACCTCGGCCGCGTCCGCCACGGTCGTGGGGTCGCTGACGCTGTGGATCTGCAGCACGGCGCGGAACGCGGGGGCCTCACCCGTCATGTCCGCCTGCTCCAGGCCCGGCAGTTCGACACGCAAGGAGAGCCGCACGCCCGCGTCGTGCCCCGCGGCGACATCGGTGGCCCACTCGCGCCGACCCGGCAGGTGCTGGGGTTCCGGTGCGGCGAAGGCGGGGCCGCCCGCGGCGAGCGGGGCGGCGGGGGAGCGGGGCATGACGTCGGCGACGGCGTCGAGGAACTGCCGCAGCAGACGCTCCGGTTCGGGGAGGAGCAGCGTCCCGGCTGTTTCGTCCAACGGCACGGCATGCGCCGTGGGCGGCATCGAGGCCGACAGCGCACGCAGCCGCTCGAGGTCTTCCGGCGTGAGCGGACCCATGCGCCATGCGTCCATGTCGGTGGGGCTCAGACCGGGCAGGAGCAGTCCGCGCGCGGCCATGTGGAGCGCGAGCAGCGCGGACGCGCCCCAGAACCCCGCCGATTCGGAGGCGTTGGCAGAGCTGCGGGCGCGGGTCAGGACGGGCAGCGCCTCCTCGACAGGCAGCAGCACCGCGGGTACGGCGGTGATGCGGACGTCGGGCGTGACGGCGGTGGCACGGACATCGGTGGCGCGGACATCGGAGGTGCGGACCTCGGACGTGACGACGGTGAGTGAGCGGAGCGCGTCGTCGGCGACGGGAAGCGGGCCGCTGTCCGGTCGCCAGAAGGCGATCACGCCCGTGCGGGCGGGGTCGCCCGGTACGAACACGGCCGAGCATGCGGCGAGCGCGGAAAGGGAGTGAAGGGGGACCGGGGAGGGGCTTGCAGGGGTCTTGTGCACAGCGATGGCGCATTCCTCAAACTTGACTACTGCGGGCCGAGTCGCCGAGGGTACCTCACTCGGTCACCGTCCAGCGGCTTCCGCCCGGTGACGTGGCTCACTCCACGCCCTCGCCCCCACTGCCGTACCGTCGAGGGTGCAGCCAGCGCCACCCCGGGGAGCGGGATTGCCCCCGAACGGCCCGGGTGGTGGCGCCATGGCCCCGAAGGGCCCCCGGTCCATACGTTTATCAGGCCGGAGAGCCGGACAGTTCGCGGATCCGGCCTGACCTCGTCTTTCGCGCGTCCGGCGCACCCGTCGTCCACAGACCGGAGACCCACCATGCCCCAGGGCACTGCCATCCTCGCCCCGCCCATCGCTCCTGCGAGAACCAGGCCGGTCAACGGCAGCGAGTTCGCACCGCTGCTGCGGACCGTCAAGGAGCAGGGACTGCTGCAGCGCCGTGCCGGCTGGTACGCGCGTGGTATCACCGTGAACCTCCTCGCCCTCGCGGCCGTGATCACCGGCGTGGCACTGACCGGAGGATCCTGGTGGGTGCTGCTGCTCGCACCCCTGCTGGCCCTGTTCTCGACCCGCGCCGCCTTCTTCGGTCACGACGCCGGACACGCGCAGATCAGCGGCGACCGCCGCACGAGCCGGACCATCCAGCTCGTCCACGCGAACCTGCTCCTCGGCATGAGCCAGGAGTGGTGGAACGACAAGCACAACCGGCACCACGCCAACCCGAACCACATCGACAAGGACCCCGACGTCGCGGCCGACGTCCTGGTCTTCACGGAGAAGCACACCGGGGGCCGCGCCGGGCTGCTCGGGTGGCTCACCCGCCACCAGGCCTGGCTGTTCTTCCCGCTGACCACCCTCGAGGGCATCGCGCTCAAGATCTACGGCTTCCGTGCCGTCTTCACCCGGCGGCCCGCAGGCCGCCAGTCGCACAAGGACCGGGCTGTCGAAGGCCTGCTGCTGATCGCCCACCTCGCCGCCTACGGCACGCTTCTGCTGACCACGATGCCCCTCGGGCAGGCCGTGCTCTTCGCGCTCGTGCACCAGATGGTGCTCGGCCTCCACCTGGGCATGGCCTTCGCGCCCAACCACAAGGGTATGGAGATGCCCGACGAGGAGACCGGCAAGGAGTGGGGCCATCTGCGCCGTCAGGTCCTCACCTCGCGCAACATCCGCGGCGGCCTCGTCACCGACTGGTTCCTCGGCGGCCTCAACTACCAGATCGAGCACCACCTCTTCCCGAGCATGCCCCGTCCTCACCTGAGGCGCGCCCAGCCGCTGGTGCGTGCACACTGCCGCTCGCTGGGCATCCCGTACACGGAGACCGGGCTGGTGGAGTCGTACCGCCAGGCACTGACCCATCTGCACGAGGTCGGCGAGCCGCTGCGCAAGGCCGCGCAGTAGCCGAGACGCCGCACAGGGGAGACGCTCGCACAGGAGAGGCCCGCATAGTGGAACTGCGGGACGGGCGCGCACGTTCTCACACCAGAAGCGGCCAGAGCCGCGGAGGAGGCGTCGGAAATGACGACACGCACGAAGATCGTGATCGGGGGAGTGGCCGTCGGCCTGCTCCTGATGCCGTTGCTGGGATTCTGGCTGTCACTGCTGGTGGTGCTCGGCGTACCCGCGGTGGCGTATCTGATGCTGGACCCGAGCCAGCGCCGCCGGCTGCGGCGCATCTCGCGCAAGGAGATCGGCCGCTGACGGGAGTGGTTGGCGCGCCGCGCACCGAACCGGCGCCCGGCCGCCTCTCCGACACGGCTGCACCGCCGATGACGCGACACCGCTGACGCCGACGTGAGCCGCGGGCGGGGCCCTGACCTGTGGTCCCGCCCGCGGCTCACGTCGTGCCGCGGGCCGGGCCGCCGTGGTTCAGGACGGGTGAACGGCCACCTTCTCCAGCGCCTCCAGCAAGCCAGGCAGCTCCGGGCCGCGGCCCACCGGCACCACGTGGCCCGGCTCCTCGTCCAGCAGTACGAAGGCGATGTCGTCGGTCCTGGCCACGAGCGACCAGCCGGGGCCGTCGGCACGCAGGGTCCGTGCACCGCCCGGTGCGAACGACGACCGCACCCGGCCGGGCGGCGGCGCCGACTCCACGTACGCGCGCGCCTCCTCGAGGGCGCGACGCACACCTTCCCGGGGCGGCCTGCGCTCCTCTTCGGGCGCGTCGGCGGAGACCAGCCCCCCCGTGTCGTCGATCCCGGAACGCCACTGCGCCCACTGCAGCGCCACCTCGTCGGCGCCCAGCCTGCGCTGGGCGGGCCCCCAGCTGCTCGTGTCCGGCGGGGCCAGCGGCGGCCTGTCGCCTTCCTTCGGATCGGGGTCGTGCGGCGCGGGCACCCCTGGCGCGGCGACCGCGAGGGCCAGCGGCCAGCCCGGCAGCGCCCCGACGACGCTGCCCTCGTCGGGGGACAGGTCGTACTCCATCCCGCAGTCCCAGGAGGCGATGGCGACAGCGACGAGCGACACGTCGTCGACCACGACCGTCCAGCGTGCGCCGTCGGAGTCCTGTCCGAGAACCAGGCCGTAGCCCTCGGCGTACGGCTCGAGGTGCAGCGCCTGGCACGCGGCCGGGTAGTCGTCGCCGAGCACGCTCGGGAACTGTGCCGGTGTGAGCAGTGCCGCGGTCAGCACATACAGCGAGTCGTCGTCGACGGTTTCTTCCGCCCCGGCCACGGCAACCTCCCCATCCCATCGTCGTCGGCGCACCTTAACCAGTGGGTAACCCGCACGTCGAGGGCTCGCGGCCGCTAATTCGATCCGGTTCTGTCCGCCCGCGGGAGGCCGAGGAGCTCACGCGCCACCGCCTCGACCGGCTCGTTCCGCTCTCGGGCGAGGGCGGTCACGGCGCGGCAGGCGAGCTGATTGATCCCGAAGACGAGCGCGTCGGGGGCGACCCAGCCCGCCGCTTCGTCCAGGCGGTCGTCGTCGTCCTCGATGGTTGCCGTCACATGCGTCGCGGCGGCTTCGAACAGGTTGTGCTGCCGTGGGTGGTCACGGGCCTTCGAGCGGGCGGAGCGTGACGCGAGGAAGTTGCGGAGCCGAGCGAGCACGGGGACCACCTTCTCAGAGGCGGCAGACGCCGCCGACAGTTGAAGTCTTCCACTGTCGCACCGCGTTCGGACGGAGACGAGAGGGCCCGTGGTGGCCCGTTGCGGGAGTCCGTCGTAGGGGGGAGCCGCTCGCCTCCTGGGGCCGGGTGGGGCTCGGCCCCGGCGCCGCCGGGATCCGGACCCTCCGACCACGTCCGGTCCGGATCAGTTCGTCACCGTGTCGTCCTGACGCGTCGCCAGGGCGAGGAACCGGTCGTCCTCGTCGACGTACGAGGTCATCAGCCATCCCGAACGGGCCAGGAGCGGCCGCAGGTTGATCTCTGCGCGCAGATCGTCCGGAGTGACCTCACGTCCCTGCCGTGCCGCGAGCGCCGCGCGGCCCACCGGGTGGAAGAGGGCGAGCCGGCCGCCCGGTCGAACAACGCGGGCGAGTTCCCGCAGATTGTCCGCCGGTTCCGGCAGATGGGAGATCAGGCCGGCGCCGAACACCGCGTCGAGACAGTGGGTGCGCAGCGGCAGCCGGGCCACATCGGCGAGCAGCAGCCGGCCGGCCGCATCGCGTCCCGCGCGGCGGGCCTCGGTGAGCATCGCGGGTGTCAGATCGATGCCGAGGACCACGCCGTCTCGGCCCACCGCGGTCCGCAGGGCTTCGAGTGCGCGTCCCGTGCCGCAGCCCGCGTCGAGCACAGCGTCCCCCGCGCGGAGCCCGAGTGCGGTGACGGCGGCTGCGTGCGCGGGGCCGTCGTCGGGGAAGCGGCTGTCCCAGTCCGCTGCCCGGGCACCAAAGAACTCCTGCACGTTGGTGTGGTCATGGGTCGTGCGGTCATCGGCCATGCGCACCATGATCCGCCATGACGACCGAGGCGTCGCCGCCGGATGCGGGAGAGCGGCATATGGCCGAGCTGTGCACACGTTCGAGCGCGGCACGATCGTTCAGAAACATCTCTCTGTCATATTCCATCAGCTTTCGAACTGCGCCCCCGTTGTGCGCCCCCCTCGGGGCTAGCGTCCCTGAGCCATGGGACACCTGGACCACGCCGCCTTCGGCCTGCTGACCCCCGTGCTGTCGTACGCGATGGCCGTCATCGGCGCTGCCCTCGGGCTGCGCTGCACCGTGCGCGCACTCTCCGCCACCGGCCCATCCCGGCGGAACTGGCTGATCACCGCCGCCTCCGCCATCGGCACCGGCATCTGGACGATGCACTTCGTCGCCATGCTCGGCTTCGCCGTCCGCGGCACCGACATCCGTTACAACGTGCCGCTGACGATCCTCAGCCTTCTCGTCGCCATGCTCGTCGTCGGCGCCGGCGTCTTCTGCGTCGGCTACGGCCGCCACCGGATCGGGGCTCTGCTGATCGGCGGCATCTCCACCGGCATCGGTGTCGCCAGCATGCACTATCTCGGCATGGCTGCCCTGCGGCTGCACGGCACCGTCCACTACGACCCGCTCATCGTCGCGCTGTCCGTCGCCATCGCGGTGGTCGCCGCGACCGCGGCCCTCTGGGCGGCGCTCAACATCAAGTCGCCCGTCGCGGTGGCCGTCTCCTCGCTCGTCATGGGGGCCGCCGTCAGCAGCATGCACTACACCGGAATGCTCGCGGTCGCCGTCGATGTCGCACCCGCCGGAGGGCACCTGCCCGGCGCCACCGCGATGCAGTTCATCTTCCCGCTCGCGGTCGGCCTCGGCTCCTACCTCTTCGTCACCGCCGCGTTCGTCGCACTCTCACCGACCGCTGGTGAACGCGCCGCCTACTTCACCGCCGAACAGGCCACGGACAACGGCCCGGAGACCACCGGCAAGCCCAACCAGACCATCGCCCACGCCTAGATCCAGTCCGGCTGGACCAGCCCGGGCGACGCTGCCGCGCCCGGCATGTATCCGGAACGAGGAGCCATGCGCACACCCCGTACGACCCAGGGCGGCGAGAGCCGGCCCCCGCACCCGCCGCCGACCGGGCCGGCCGTCCGCGGGCGACGGGCACACGCCGGGCCGCCGGCCGTCGAGCACACCGGCCACGAACCGTATGCGGCGCCGCCGCAGCCGGATCCCGGACGCCGACGCCTGATGCCCCGTCCCAGGACCGTACGCGCCAAGATCATTTCGCTGCTGATGGTGCCCGTCCTGTCGCTGTTGGCTCTCTGGGGGTTCGCCACCGTCACCACCGCCCAGGACGTGACACGACTCCGCCTGTCGCAGCGCGTCGAGCAAGAGGTGGGCACACCCGTCGCCCTGGCCATGGCCGCGCTGCAGGCCGAACGCCGTGCGGCCCTGCGCCGGCTGACGGACCCCACAGAGGAACGGTCCACCGCGCTGCGACTCGAGGCGGGCCGCACCGACGACGCTGTGGGGCGCCTTCGACTCGACGACGCGCACACGGTCGCCGACGGCGGCGAGGTACCCCGGGCCGTCGCCGAACGACTCGGCCGGTTCGTCTCACTCGCCCGCAAACTCGGCACGACGCGCACCGAAGTCCTCGACGGCAAGGTCTCGTGGGACAGGACATACGAGACCTACACCGACGTCGTCACCGCCGCGCTCGAGGTGTCCGGCGCGGTCGCGGGCATCGAGGCCGGCGGGTCGGGCTCCGACGCACGCGTCCTGCTCGAGTTCGCCCGGTCCGGCGAGATGCTCGCACGGGAGGACGCCCTGCTGAGCTCCGCACAGGCCGGTGGAACGTTCGATGCGGACCGGCTGCGCCTTTTCACGGGGGCAGCCGCCGCCCGCACCACCCTCGCCGCCGGCGCCGCCGCCGACCTGCGCGGCCCCGAACGCGCGGCGTGGCATGAGCTCTCCGCACAGCCGGCCTACCGCCAACTGCGTGCCACGGAGGACCGCGTGTCCGCATCACCCGCGGGCCGCAAGGCGGCCACCGCCGTCGCCCCGGACGCCTGGGACCGGACGCACAGCGCCGTGAGCGACGGCATGCGCGACATCGCCGCGCAGGCGCGCCGCAGCGCCGTGGACCGGTCCGACCCGGTGAGCGGGGGCGTTCTGACCGTCGCGGGCGCCGCCGTGCTCCTCGGACTGGTCGCCGTCGCCGCGTCGCTCGTCATCTCCGTACGCATCGGACGGGCCCTCGTCGTCGAACTCATCACCCTGCGCAACAGCGCCCTCGCGATCGCCCGGCGCAAACTTCCGCACGCCATGCGCCGCCTGCGGGCCGGTGCGCAGATCGACATCCAAGAAGAGGCCCCGCCCGGCGCACCGGCCGACGACGAGATCGGACAGGTCTCCGAGGCTCTGGGCAGCGTCCACCGGGCGGCCCTGAGCGCGGCCGTCGAGCGTGCCGAACTGGCCGGTGGCATCTCCGGAGTCTTCGTCAACCTCGCTCGGCGCAGCCAGACGCTCGTCCACCGTCAGCTCACGCTGCTCGACGCGATGGAACGGCGCGCCGACGATCCGGGCGAACTGGGCGACCTCTTCCGCCTCGACCACCTCACGACCCGTATGCGCCGCCATGCGGAAAGCCTGATCATCCTGTCCGGCGCCGCCCCCGGCCGGGCCTGGAGCACTCCCGTCCCGCTGACCAGCGTCGTCCGGGCCGCCGTCTCCGAGATCGAGGACTACGCGCGCATCGAGGTGCGCACCCTGCCGGAGGCGGCCGTCGTGGGCGCCGCCGTCGCCGACGTCACGCATCTGCTGGCCGAACTGGTCGAGAACGCCGCCCAGTTCTCCCCACCGCACACGAAAGTGCGCGTCAGCGGCGAACCCGTCGGCAACGGCTATGCGCTGGAGGTCGAGGACCGCGGCCTCGGTATGGGCAAGGAAGCCCTGGCGGAGGCGAACCGCAGACTCGCGGAGTCCGAGGCCCTCGACCTCTTCGACAGCGACCGGCTCGGTCTGTTCGTCGTCAGCCGACTCTCCTCCCGCCACGGCATCAAGGTCCATCTCCGCACCTCGCCCTACGGCGGCAGCACGGCCGTGATCCTGCTGCCCACCGACCTGCTCCAAAGCGCCCTGCCCGCCCCTGACAGCGCCTCCGCCGGCGCGAGCAAGCCCGCCGCCCGGCCGCCGGAGCAGCCGCCGCGGACCGCGCTGCGGACGCCGCCGCCCCCCGCCGCTCCTGCCCCCACCCCGATGGCAGCCCGCGCGGCCCGTCCGGCGATCGGCGCACCTCCCGGGCCACCCGTGCCGCAGACTCTGCGGGCCCTGCGGCTGCGTGAGACCGCTTCGCCGACCGAAGAAGGCGAACTCCCGCGGCGCGTGCGGCAGTCACACCTCGTACCGCAGCTGCGCGAAGCACCCCCGAAGGAGCAGCCGCGCAGCGCCCGCACGGACGACGGCCCCGCGCACCGCACCCCCGAACTGGTCCGCGACCGGATGACCGCGTACCGCAACGGCTGGACCAGAGGCGGCGGCACCGCGCCGGGCCCTACCGCCCCAGGCACTGAAGGAGAGCACGCATGACCGAATACGAGACAGCCGCGGCCCACTACAGGTTCGGCGACCTCGACTGGCTGCTGGACGATCTCGTACAGCGTGCCGGACAGGTCCGGCACGCTGTCGTGCTGTCCAACGACGGCCTGCCGGTGGGCGCGTCCCAGGCGCTGAGCCGCGAGGACGCGGAACACCTGGCCGCCGTCGCGTCCGGCTTCCACAGCCTCGCCAAGGGCGCGGGACGCCACTTCCGAGCCGGGCGCGTACGCCAGACGATGGTGGAGATGGACGACGGCTTCCTCTTCGTGGCCGCCGCGGGAGACGGCTCGTGCCTCGCCGTGCTCACCTCCGCGGCTGCCGACATCGGGCTGATCGCCTACGAGATGGCCCGCCTCGTCAAGCGCGTCGGCGAACACCTGCGCACGCCGCCGCGCGTCGACGCGACATGAGCGGGACCGGCGCCGGGCCCGCCGGCAGTCAGTGGTACGACGCGGCGGCGGGCCCGCTGGTCAGGCCCTACGCGATGACCGGTGGCCGGACCAAGCCCGGGCCCAGCAACGTGCGCTTCGACCTCATCGCGCTCGTCGTCGTGGACCCCGACGGCGCCGGCATCGGCGACGAGTCCCTCCTCGGCCCCGAGCACCGGGTGCTGCTGGCCCTGTGCCGGTCCGAGACACAGTCCGTCGCGGAACTCGCCGCCGACGCCGACCTGCCCGTCGGCGTCGTGCGGGTGCTGCTGGGAGATTTGCTCGAAGCCGGATACGTCAAGGTCAGCCGACCCGTACCGCCCGCGCAGCTGCCCGACGAACGGATTCTCAGGGAGGTGATCGAGGGACTGAGGGCGCTGTGAGGACCGCCGGGCCGGCGCACTGCGCACAGGCCGGGGCGGGGGAGCGGCGGCCGGGTCGCACCGGGACGTACGGCCTCTGTGACGTGAGACCCGGGTCAACTCCGGGACGCGCGGCGCTCCCACTGCGCCCGGGTCAGCTCGTACTCCACATCCCCCAGTTCGGAGCCCTCGATCACATCGGGCCACTCCTCGAAGAAGGTGCGCACGAAGCTCAGGCCGGACTTCTCCATCACCCGACGTGAACGGGTGTTGACCGTCATCGTGTTGGCGGTCACCCGCTCCACACCCACCTCGGAGAAACCCTTGTCGATCAGTGCCCGCGACCCCTCCGTCGCCAGTCCCCGCCCCCATGCTGCGCGGCCCAGACGGTACCCCAGCTCGATCTCCCGACAACTGTCGTCGGCCTCGGGGCGGAAGACGAACCAGCCCAGGAACGCCCCGGAGCCGCGGTCCTCGGCCGCCCAGCAGCCCGGCCCGCCGAGGCAGGGATAGCGGTGGAGGAAACGCGGCATGATCCCGCCTTCGACCTCCCCGTCCAAGGAAGGTCGGCCGCCGTTGATGTAGCGCATGACCTCGGGGTCGTCGACGACGTCGCGCACCTGACCGGCATCGGCGTTCGTGAAGGCACGCAGCGTCAGACGGTCGGTCTCGAGGAAGACATGCATGCCCCGATCATGGTCGGCCCTCCATCGGCGGGCCATCGAATTTCCCGGCGCCGCTCGCGGCGCCCGTTCCCGCCCCGGGCACTCAGACCTGCACACCCACACCGGAGAGAAGCGACCGATGGACCCCCAGACCCTGGACAGCACCGGCGAGGACACCACCGCCCTTGCGCTGAAGATCCTTGTCGCCGGCGGCTTCGGCGTCGGCAAGACCACCCTGGTCGGCGCGGTCAGCGAGATCCGGCCACTGCGCACCGAGGAACAGCTCAGCCGGGCAGGCCGCACCGTCGACGACACCGAGGGCGTCGACCGCAAGACCACGACGACCGTCGCCATGGACTTCGGGCGCATCACCATCCGCTCAGGGCTGTCGCTGTATCTCTTCGGCACACCTGGCCAGGACCGTTTCTGGTTCCTGTGGGACGAGCTCTCGCAGGGGGCCCTCGGTGCCGTGGTCCTCGCCGACACCCGGCGGCTGTGCGACTGCTTTCCTGCCGTCGACTACTTCGAACACCGCCGGATCCCGTTCGTGGTCGCCGTGAACTGCTTCCCCGGCGCCCGGACCTTCGCCGCTCAGGACGTCTCCCGCGCCCTCGATCTCGACGACGGAACGCCCGTCGTCCTGTGCGACGCGAGGAAACGCGACTCGGGAAAGGAGGTGCTGGTGCGCCTCGTCGAGTACGCCGGGCGCGTGCACACGGCACGGATGCTCGACTCGATCGCACCACCGCAGTGACGGCGTCCGGGAGCCGGCATACCTTGCCGTGCGCCGCCCCGTGCGAAAGGCTTACGGGCAAACGCGAGGCCACGGGGACGCGAGGCCACGGGGAACGTACGAGCGGGGAGGACGACGGACCATGGCGTTGGACAAGGGACTCGACTGGCTGCTGGACGACCTGACACAGCGGATCGAACACATCAGGCACGCACTCGTGCTGTCGAACGACGGTCTGGTGACAGGCGCGAGCGCCGGGCTCGCTCGCGAGGACGCGGAACACCTCGCCGCCGTCTCCTCAGGTCTGCACTCCCTCGCGAGAGGGTCCGGCCGTCACTTCCGAGCGGGCCGGGCACGCCAGACGATGGTCGAGTTCGACGAAGCCCTGCTCTTCGTGACGGCGGCGGGCGAGGGCAGCTGTCTGTGCGTGCTCAGCGCCGCGGAGGCGGACGTCGGCCAGGTCGCGTACGAGATGACGCTGATGGTCAACCGGGTGGGCGAGCACCTCGGCGTCGCGGCGCGGCAGCCCGGCGGCAGCCCCTTCTGACCCCTTTCTGGCCCTTTCGCCTACGGCTCGGGGAGTTATCCACAGGGCCGGGCGGGATGTCGCAGCTTCGGGCTACGGTCGTCACCGAGAGTATTCACAGCTCACGGGGGAGATCGTCATGGCAGCACGGCAGGCAGCCCATCGCGGCTTCGCGCTCGGCCGGGCGGCGCAGGAACTGGGCCTCAGGCGCGGCGAGTTGGAGCTGGCGCTCCAGCTGGGTGAAGTTCGCTCGGCGCCGGAGGCGCGCGGCGGACCGCCTCGGATCGACCGGAAGGAGATCGACCGTCTCCACGGCGAGCCGGGCTTCCCCGACGCCCTCCGGAATCGGCTGCGGACGGTGGGCACGGCACAGGGGGCCGAGCTCGCCGGGATCAGCCAGGGCCGGTTCCTCAGGCTCGCCCGCACGGGCCACTTCACCCCGGTCCGCTTCTACGTCAACCGCTACCACGCGGTCGTGTGGCTCTATCGCGCCGAGGAGGTGCGCGACGTGGCCCGGGAGCACGCCGATCTGCTGACCGGCGTGACACCGCCGCGGGTCCGAGCCGCGCTGGAAGCGGGCGAGGACCGGCGACCGCGGAACTGGCGGGGACGCCGGCTCGGCCGGCTGCTGTGCGCCACCTCCGATCCCTGGCGCCGGGCCGCCGCGATCGCGGCCGTGCTCGATCCGGTGACGACGGCCGACGTGGTGCCCGACCCCTACGAACGCTCGCATCTGCGCGTGCTGCGACCGGACCTCGTGCCCGTGCTGCCCAAGTCGCCCGCCGGCCGGGAGATCGTGGAGCGGCTGCTGCTGGCCGACCACCCCGACGAGATCCTGTGGCACCGCGTGAGCCTCGCCGACGCGCTGCGGGAGGCGCGCGAGCACTCCCCGGCCCCGCGCCCGGAGCCCCGGCCGCGGATCACGAGACCGTCATCAGCAACAGGTCCGAGTGGTCCCGACCCGGGGCGGCAGGCACCCGGGCCCGTGGCGCCGGGCCGTTCGCGCGGTGTGCCACGGGCCCTGCTCGGCCGGCTGTGGCGCAGAAAGGCGGGGCGGGCATGAAGCTGCGCTGTGGGTCCGCTTAAGAAAACCTCGATGGACGTGACGCTCCGAGCTGGGCAGATTGGAGCCCGTCCGCTGATCGGGGCCGTATTTTCGGTAACGGATCAGTTCGACCGTCCCTCCCGTCGCCCGCCTGGAGCCGCACCGATGAAGGCACTTGTCAAGCAGCATGCCGAGCCCGGACTCTGGCTCATGGACGTGCCGGAGCCGGAGACCGGGCCCACGGATGTGCTGATCAAGGTGCTGCGCACCGGCATCTGCGGCACCGACCTGCACATCAGGTCGTGGGACGGCTGGGCCCAGCAGGCCGTCACCACGCCACGGGTCCTCGGTCACGAGTTCGTGGGCGAGGTCGCCGCGATCGGTGCGGACGTCCAGGACATCGCGGTCGGCGACATCGTCAGCGGTGAGGGCCACCTGGTGTGCGGCAAGTGCCGCAACTGCCTGGCCGGCCGCCGCCACCTGTGCCGCAGCACCATCGGTCTCGGAGTCGGCCGCGACGGAGCGTTCGCGGAGTACGTCGCACTCCCCGCGTCCAACGTGTGGGTGCACCGCACCAAGGTGGACCTCGATGTCGCCGCGATCTTCGACCCGTTCGGCAACGCCGTGCACACCGCCCTCTCCTTCCCCCTCGTCGGCGAGGACGTGCTCATCACCGGCGCCGGCCCCATCGGCATCATGGCCGCGGCCGTCGCCCGGCACGCCGGCGCGCGCAACGTCGTCATCACCGACGTCAGCGAGTCCCGTCTCGCACTCGCCCGCAAGGTCGGAGCGACCCTCGCGGTCAACGTCGCGGAGACCGAAATCGCCGCGGCACAGCAGCAACTGGGGCTCAAGGAAGGCTTCGACATCGGCCTCGAGATGTCAGGACGCCCGGAGGCCATGCGTGACATGGTCGACAACATGACACACGGCGGCCGCATCGCGATGCTCGGCCTCCCGGCGCAGGAGTTCGCCGTCGACTGGTCCCGGATCGTCACATCGATGATCACCATCAAGGGCATCTACGGCCGCGAGATGTTCGAGACCTGGTACGCGATGACGGTCCTGCTCGAGGGCGGCCTCGACCTCAGCCCCGTGATCACCGGCAGCTACGGCTACCAGGACTTCGACGCCGCTTTCGACGAAGCCGCGACCGCCCGCAGCGGCAAGATCATCCTCGACTGGACCGTCTGAGTCCCGCACCCCGGCGTCCGAGCAGACCTAGGAGAACCCCTCATGTACGCGTCCGTCCGCGACGACCTCCGCGCCACCCTCGACGAGATCCGCGACGCGGGCCTCTATAAGCCCGAGCGTGTCATCGGCACCCCCCAGAGCGCCTCGGTGGGCGTCACCGCGGGCGGCGTCCCCGGCGACGTGCTCAACTTCTGCGCCAACAACTATCTCGGCCTCGCCGACCACCCCGACGTCGTTGCCGCAGCCAAGGACGCGCTCGACCGCTGGGGCTACGGCATGGCGTCCGTCCGCTTCATCTGCGGCACTCAGGAGATCCACAAGGAGCTCGAGCAGCGCCTCGCCGCGTTCCTCGGCCAGGAGGACACGATCCTCTACTCCTCCTGCTTCGACGCCAACGGCGGAGTCTTCGAGACCCTCCTCGGCCCTGAGGACGCCGTCATCTCCGACGCCCTCAACCACGCCTCCATCATCGACGGCATCCGCCTGTCCAAGGCCCGCCGCCACCGCTACGCCAACCGCGACCTCGCCGACCTCGAGCAGCAGCTCAAGGAGACCCAGGACGCCCGCCGCCGCCTCGTCGTCACCGACGGAGTCTTCTCCATGGACGGTTACGTCGCCCCCCTCGCCGAGATCTGCGACCTCGCCGACCGCTACGACGCCATGGTCATGGTCGACGACTCGCACGCCGTCGGCTTCGTCGGCCCCGGCGGCCGGGGCACTCCGGAACTGCACGGCGTGATGGATCGGGTCGACATCATCACCGGCACCCTCGGCAAGGCACTCGGCGGCGCCTCGGGCGGTTATGTGGCCGCGCGGGCGGAGATCGTCGAACTGCTGCGTCAGCGCTCCCGCCCGTACCTCTTCTCCAACTCCCTCGCCCCCGTGATCGCCGCCGCCTCCCTCAAGGTCCTCGATCTGCTGGAGTCGGCCGGGGACCTGCGGGACAAGCTCGCCGCCAACACCGAGCTGTTCCGCACGAAGATGACTGAGGCGGGCTTCGAGATCCTGCCCGGCGACCACGCCATTGCGCCCGTGATGATCGGCGACGCCGCCGAGGCCGGCCGGATGGCGGAACTGCTGCTCGAGCGCGGCGTGTACGTCATCGGCTTCTCGTACCCGGTCGTCCCCATGGGGAAGGCACGGATCCGCGTCCAGCTGTCCGCCGCGCACGCCACCGAGGACGTGGAGCGGGCGGTGGCGGCCTTCGTCGACGCACGCGCGACAATGGCTGGGTGATCGACCCCCGCCGGCTGCGTATCCTGCGGGCCGTGGCGGACCACCGTACGGTGACCGCCGCGGCCTCCGCGCTGTATCTGACCCCCTCCGCCGTCTCCCAGCAGCTCAACGCCCTCGAGCAGGAGACCGGCCACGCCCTGCTGATCCGCAGCGGCAAGGGGGTGCGGCTGACGGCGGCGGGCGAGATCCTGCTGAGCCATACGCACGCGGTCCTCGCCCAGCTGGAAAGGGCGGAGGCGGAGCTCGCCGCGTACGCGGGCGGCGCGGCCGGAGAGGTGACCGTCGCCGCGTTCGCCACGGGCATCGCCGAGGTCGTCGCGCCGGCCATGGACCACCTGTCGCAGGCTCGCCCCCGCATCCGCGTGCGGGTACGGGACGCGGAGGGCGACGAGAGCCTGCCGCTCGTGCTCGACGGAGAGGCGGACCTCGCTGTCGCGGTGGAGTACCGGGGAGCACCCGGCGCGGACGACCGGCGGCTCGCGCGGGTCCCGCTGTACGCGGAGCCCTTCGACGCGGTCCTGCGCGCCGACCACCCGCTGGCCGCGCAGGAGCGCGTGGAGCTGGCCGCGTTCGGCGACAGCGACTGGATCGGCCCCTACCCGGGCAATCCCTGCCACGACATGGTCCTGCTGGCATGCGAGCTGGCCGGGTTCGAGCCGCGGCTCGTGCACTCCTCCGACGACTTCCGCGCCGTTGTCGCTCTCGCCGGAGCAGGCGCCGGGGTGGCGCTGGTGCCGCGCTCCGCGCTGCGCGGCATGGAGCTGCGCGACACGGTCGTACGCCCCGTCGCGGGCCCGGCGCCCACGCGCCGCGTCTTCGCCGCGGTACGCCGCGGGGCGGAGACGCACCCGCTCATCAGCCCGGTCCTCGACGCCCTGGCACACGCCGCCCAGGGCATCACCACCGACTGACCCTACCCGGGCCCCGCGCGGTCCGACGTAAGCCCCGGGACCCCGGCCGCTCCGACACACGGCCCGACGCATGCCCCGGCCCGGCCTCGCCCTCGCGCTACGAGGGCTCCGACTCCATCGCCTTCTTCAGATTGTCCAGCGTCGTGCGGATGTTGCGGCGCTGGAACTCGGCGAACGTGTGCCCCCGTGTCGCCGCTTTGTCGAACGCTTCGGCCAGGAAATCGGGCCAGGCGCGGCGGTCGTCGATCCAGGTCTCCGTCACCCGCGTGCCGCCGTTCGCGGCGGGCTCGAAGCGGTACTCCCACGTGGCGATGCGGCCGGGCAGCACGGGCCGACGCCGGCCGATGGCGCGGACACGGAACGCGAACCGCCGGCCCGGATCGGCCGCCGTGACCGTGCAGCGGGTGGTCCACTTCAGCGGGCCGCGGGTGTTGCGGCCGTCGAAGACCATCCCGACATAGGCCCGTTCACCGCCGTCACGCACCGTCGCGCCGCGGTTCTCGGGGCTCCAGCGCCCCATAAGCGCGGGGTTGCTCACCTGCGCGTAGATCACCGAGGGGGTGGCGTCGATCACGACGCTGTCCGAGACGCTGAATATGCGGGCCATCCGTATGTCTCCGATCATCGATGCGCCCGACGCTATCGCGGCGCGTCCGGTTGCCGGACGGCGGGGCTTCCCTCCTGGCCGCGGCCCTGCGCGAGGCGGTGCGGCATAAAGAGGGGGCCGCCCGTGCACGCGCAGGCCGGGGTACCGCACGGGTGACCGGGCCTGCGCCGCAAGCGGGCTCAGCCCGTTACGGGTAGCTCACCACGTTCGGCGCATCGGTGGACGAATGGGAAGGGCCGCCCCTGTCGTTGATCACATGCCGATTGGTGCCGGTGCCGCCGAGGGACACGGTCAGTGAAACCGCGCGCTTGCAATCAAAAGCGTCTGCAATTATTGTGGACGCCGGTAAGCCGCACTGACAATCTCTGGAAGGTTCCTTCCCATGCCCCTCGCGCTTCTGGCTCTGGCCGTCGGTGCCTTCGGTATCGGTACAACCGAGTTCGTGATCATGGGGTTGCTGCCCGAGGTCGCGGCGGACTTCGGAGTGTCGATACCGACGGCCGGCCTCCTGGTCACCGGATATGCCTTGGGCGTCGTGGTCGGTGCCCCGCTGATGACGGCGCTGGGCACCCGGGTGACGCGCAAGCGGATGCTGATGCTGCTGATGGGGCTCTTCATCGCGGGCAACCTGCTCTCGGCCCTCGCCCCCGGCTTCGGACTGATGCTGACCGGCCGCGTGGTCGCCTCACTGGCCCACGGCGCGTTCTTCGGGATCGGCTCCGTCGTCGCCGCCGATCTCGTCGCTCCCCACAAGCGGGCGGGCGCGATCGCGATGATGTTCACCGGTCTGACCGTCGCCAACGTCGTCGGCGTACCCCTTGGCACCTCCATCGGCCAGAGCGCCGGCTGGCGGGTCACCTTCTGCATCGTCGCCGCCCTCGGCGTGCTGGGCCTCGCCGGTGTGGCGAAGCTCGTCCCCGGCGCCCCCCGCCCCGAAGGGGTCCGGCTGCGCGACGAGGTGGCCGCGTTCAAGAACGTCCAGGTCCTTCTCGCGATGGCGATGACCGTCCTCGGCTTCGGCGGAGTGTTCGCCGCCATCACGTACATCACGCCGATGATGACCGAGGTCGCCGGCTTCGCCGACTCCTCCGTGACATGGCTGCTGGTGCTGTTCGGCGCCGGCATGGTCGCCGGCAACCTGATCGGCGGCCGGTACGCGGACAAGCACCTCATGCCGCTGCTCTACGTCACCCTGACAGCGCTCGCGATCGTGCTGGGCCTCTTCACGGTGACCGCCCACAACAAGGTCCTGGCCGCCGTCTCCGTCCTAGTGATCGGCGCCCTCGGCTTCGCCACCGTGCCGCCGCTGCAGAAGCGGGTCCTCGACCACGCCCACGGCGCCCCGACCCTCGCCTCCGCCGTCAACATCGGCGCCTTCAACCTGGGCAACGCGCTTGCCGCCTGGCTCGGCGGCATCGTCATCGCCGCCGGGATGGGGCTGACCGCGCCCAACTGGGTCGGTGCGGTCCTCGCCGCGGCCGCCCTCGTCCTGGCCACCCTGTCCGCCGCCCTGGAACGCCGTGAGGCCAAGGCCGCGAGCCGTGTCGTCATCGGCTCCCCGGCGGCGGCCGGGACACCGGCCCATGCCACCGTGGCAGACCACTGAACCCTCGGCACCCCCATCTCCGCACCCATCGGAAGGACACCATGACGTTCCCGCCGAGCATCCCCGCCGTCACCCTCAACAACGGCCTCGAGATCCCCCAACTGGGCTTCGGCGTCTTCCAGGTCGACGACGAGCCGACCACCGGCGCCGTTCTCTCCGCCCTCGAAGCCGGCTACCGCAGCATCGACACCGCGGCGATCCACGGCGACGAAGCAGGCGTCGGACGCGCACTCGCCGCCTCCGGCATCGACCGCGGGGCCCTGTTCGTCACCACCAAACTGTGGAACGCCGACCAGGGTCACGACGCCACCCTCGCCGCGTTCGACGCCGGCCTCGTCAAGCTTGGTCTGGACCACGTGGACATGTAGCCGATCCAGTGGCCCACGCCGGCCCGCGATCTCTACCTGGCCACCCTGGTGCGGCCTGGCGAAGCTTCTCGCCGACGGCCGTACCCGCGCCATCGGCGTCTCCAACGTCCAGCGACGCGTACGGGTCCCGACCTTGACACCCTCAACTGACCGGACGCCGCCGTACCACTGACCGGCAGCGCCGCCAACCGCACAGGCCCGCCCGCCCCAGGTGCCACGCCGGGTGATCTCCCTGTCCACGGAGTGGAACACCTGGTGGACGGCTCCGGCGCACCGCCCGCGTCGTGGCTTACGATCTCGGCGGACGGTCGCGGACTGCGGCCTCCTCCCCATCCATGGAGGTCACCGTGTTCGGGACGGCCAGCGGCCACCGCACCCACCGCAGCAGTTTCCGCGTCCGCGCCGCCGCCGGTGCAGTGGCTGCCGGGATGTTCCTCGCGGTCGGATGTTCCTCCTCCGACGAGGGGCCGGGGGAGGCGGCGGGAGGCGTCCCGGTGGTGGAGAAGGGGAAGCTCACCACCTGCACCCATCTGCCCTATCCGCCCTTCCAGTTCGAGCAGGGCGGCAAGGTCGTGGGCTTCGACGTCGCCCTGGTGGACCTGGTGGCGAAGGACCTCAAGGTGGAGCAGAAGATCCTCGACACCCCGTTCGAGAACTTCAAGACGGGCGCCTTCCTCAATTCCGGCGAGTGCGACCTGGCCGCGGCCGGTATGACCATCACCGACGAGCGCAAGAAGAACGTGGACTTCTCCGTCCCCTACTTCGACGCCACCCAGGCGTTGCTGGCCACCAGGAAGAGCGGCGTGACGACGCTCGACGACGTCAAGTCCGAGAAGAAGAAGCTCGGCGCGCAGGCCGGGACGACCGGCGAGAGCTACGCCAAGGCGCAGGGCTTCGACCCGGTCGCCTTCGAGAGCTCGGACGCCGTGCTGAACGGGCTGCGCACCGGCCAGGTCGACGCCGTCGTCATCGACTACCCCGTCGTCCAGGGCTGGCTCAAGGACGAGGACAACGCCGCCGAGTTCGTCCTCGGCCAGAACATCGAGACCGGTGAGCAGTACGGCTTCTCG
The DNA here is from genome assembly GCF_055566095.1 of Streptomyces sp. NPDC027962. Classification (NCBI taxonomy): domain Bacteria; kingdom Bacillati; phylum Actinomycetota; class Actinomycetes; order Kitasatosporales; family Streptomycetaceae; genus Streptomyces; species Streptomyces sp. NPDC027962. The sequence goes on along the minus strand of NZ_JBVHTA010000004.1, from coordinate 114,228 downwards.
GTGAAGAAGGGCAACGACAAGCTGCGCGCCGCCATCGACACGGCCATCGAGGACGCCCGCGCCGACGGCACGTACGACAAGCTCTACAAGCAGTGGATCGGACCGCTGCCCAAGGGCCGGTCGTGACCTCACGTCTCACCCGTCGCCAGCGGCGCCGGATCTCGCAGGGCATCCAGTACGCGGTGTTCGTGGCGGTCCTGATCTGGATCGGCGTGCTGGCCGACTGGGACCGCCTGCAGAACCAGTTCGCGCAGAAGGACCTCGCCTCCGAACTCTTCCCGGCCATCATCACCACGGCACTGCGCAACACGGTGATCTACACCGTGTCCGGTTTCGTCTTCGGTCTGGTGCTCGGCCTGGTCGTGGCGCTGATGCGACTGTCGTCGGTCGCCCCCTACCGATGGGTGGCGAGCGTCTACATCGAGATCTTCCGTGGGCTGCCCGCGCTGCTGATCTTCATCTTCGTCGGAGTGGCGGTTCCGCTGGCGTTCCCCGGCACGGAGATTCCCGGCGGCACGTACGGCAAGGTCGCCCTCGGTCTCGGCCTGGTCGCCGCCGCCTACATGGCGGAGACGATCAGGGCGGGCATCCAGGCGGTGCCCAAGGGACAGATGGAGGCGGCCCGTTCGCTGGGCTTTTCGCATGCCAGGGCCATGGTGTCGGTGATCATTCCGCAGGCGTTCCGTATCGTCATCCCGCCGCTCACCAACGAACTTGTCCTGCTCTTCAAGGACTCCTCGCTGGTGCTCTTCCTCGGTGTCACCCTCCAGGAGCGGGAACTGACCAAGTTCGGTAGGGACCTTGCGAGTCAGACCGCCAATTCCACCCCGATCCTCGTCGCCGGCCTCTGCTATCTGCTGGTGACCGTGCCGCTGAGTCTCGTGGTGCGCCGCCTCGAGGCGCGCGCCGACAAGGCCGGGTGAGCGGCGGATGCCGGTCGTACCACAGTCGTCGGGAAGCGGGAGCAGCGAGAACATGAGCAGCACGGACCGCCCCGAGATCGAGATCAGGGGCCTGCACAAGTCGTTCGGGGACAACCAGGTCCTGCGCGGCATCGACCTCGACATCGCCCGCGGCGAGGTGGTGTGCGTCATCGGCCCCTCCGGCTCGGGCAAGTCGACGCTGCTGCGCTGTGTGAACCTGCTGGAGGAGCCGACTGCGGGCCAGGTGTTCGTGGGAGGCACCGAGGTCACCGACCTCGATGTCGACATCGACGCCGTGCGCCGCCGGATCGGCATGGTCTTTCAGCAGTTCAACCTCTTCCCGCACGTCAGCGTCACGGAGAATCTCACCCTGCCCCAGCGGCGGGTGCTGCGCAGGGACAAGGTCAACGCCCTGGAGGTGGCCCGGCGGAACCTGGAGCGTGTCGGGCTCTCGGACAAGGCCGACGCCTACCCGTCGCAGCTCTCGGGCGGCCAGCAGCAGCGGGTGGCGATCGCCCGCGCGCTGAGTATGGGCCCGGAGGTGATGCTCTTCGACGAGCCGACCTCCGCCCTCGACCCCGAACTGGTGGGTGATGTCCTCGCGGTCATGCGGCAGCTCGCGGCGGAGGGCATGACCATGATGGTCGTCACCCACGAGATGAGCTTCGCGCGCGAGGTCGCCGACCGCGTCGTCTTCATGGACGGCGGAGTGATCGTGGAGGAGGGCCCGGCCGCGCGTGTGGTGGGCGATCCGCAGCACGAACGCACCCGGAACTTCCTGATGCGCATCCTCGACCCGGCCGCCGCCGAAGAGCCGGTCGAGGGCCCCTCGCAGGCGCCGCGCAAGGAGCTGTGACCACCCCGGCCGGACCCATGGGTCCGGCCGGGGTGGTCAGGTCGGGCCGGATCCATAGGACCGGCCGGGTGTCCAGGTCAGCGGCGCGGGCACTCCTTCCAGGCCATGTGGTAGATGGTGCTGATGTCACCGTCGGTGGAGTCCATGGTCATGAAGCTGGTCTGCGCCGGGTCCGAAGTGCCCGCGTTGACGCGCAGTTCCGTGTTGATGTTGAAGTTGCGCTGCACACCGCAGGGCGCCCAGACCAGCTGCGCCCAGTCGGTCTGGTCCGTGGCCTGCCAGTTGTCGTCGTACGGACCCTCGAACGAGTGGCTCCGGAACGCGGTACTCGGCGATCCCTGGAAGTAGTACGACGCCTTTTCCGTGCTGCTCGCACCCGGTTGCAGCGAGGCGTAGCCTCTGTAGTCGGCGCTCGCGATCGCGTAGGTGAAGCCCTGCGGGACGTGGACGATCAGGTTGAGCTGGCAGTTCTTGCGGAAGGCGGTGGACGGGGAGTCGCCGCCGACCTGCGCGAGGTAGTCGCTGTAGGTCACCGTGAAGGCCGTGTTGTCGGAAGAGACCGCGACGGCGGCCGTTCCCTTCGGACATCCGGAGCCGTTGACCGTCGCGACCTCGATCACGATCTTGTCCGGCGGCGGGTCGGTGATGACGGACGGGCTCTGCTGGGCGGGGAGCGCGGAGGCGAACAGCGCTGCCATCGCGCCGCTCACGAGCAGTCCACCGGTCATGGGTTCTCCTATCCATTGCTGTCGGTGCCGGGCGGTCGGGCACAGAGGTGCCGACCGCCGGGTGGGGGGTGCGGTCTGTCGCCATGGGGGCGAAGGCCGTCACGGACCAAAGGCGCTGGACCGAGCTCTGGTTCGACGGGCGGCTGTCGTGCGGTTGAAGCGTTGTGACGCCCCATATGGTTGAAGCATCATGCGCATGACATAGCTGCCCGAGGCTCCCGGGCAGCGGAGCCCGGGAGTTGCTCGAATGGTAGGAACCAGTGAAGACATGCGACTAGAGCGATGTCCGGCCATTCGGAGCGGCCGTGGTGCCAAGGGCGCGGCTCAATCCAGCAACCGGAGCGCCGTGTCCGCGATGCCGAAGGACACCGACTGGCCCCATGTGAGGCTCAGCGCATCACCCTCCATGCCGTCGCCGAAGACCACCAGCCGGTCCGACTCCACCGTCAGACGCAGTCGCTGCCCCCGCCCCAACGAACCCGACACCTGCGCCGTCCCGGTCGAGGGTGACGGCCAGGCCTCCCGAACGAACCACACGAGCCGCGGATCGGTGGGCGCGGGAAGGGCGAGCGTGCTGCTGCGCTCCTGCCACAGCGACCGTAGCCAGCCCGTCGCGCCGGTGCCCGTGCCGATCAGCACCCCCGAGGACGCCTGGGCCTCCGCTCCGGCCCCCTTCATGTCCGTGCTCAGCCGGTAGCGGGCCGTCTGGTGGCCGGGCCGCCCCAGATAGATCTCGTTGAGCGCAGGCAGCCGCTGGGTGTCGTCGGCGACGGCCTCCACCATCGTGAGCTCGTCCGCCGCACGGCCCGGCAGGACGGCCGAGCGCAGCAGCCGCCCCGCGTCTTCGGCCCGATGGCGCACCAGGACGCCCGGATTGCGACCGGGTTCCGTGTCGATGCCCACCACCGGCTGGCCGGAGAGGTACTTGGCGGTGTTGGCGACCAGCCCGTCCTGGCCCACCACGACCACCACGTCCTCGGGGGCGAAGAGGAACCGGTCCAGGTCGCTGCGCTCGACCCGGGCCTGCCGCCACTGCAGCGGAACGGCGGCCGACACCTCGGCCAGGGCGCGCTGCGTCCCGCGGTGCCGCTGCGCCACCTCCGCGATGCTCCGGCCCCGCGACGACAGGAAGAAGTCGGCCTGCCCATGGGTGCCGTGCCGGGCGAGCAACTCCTCGTACTCGGTGACCCGGTGGACCAGAACGGCACGCGGGGCCAGGCTCACGAGCGTGCTCCGCCGCCGGCCCCGCCCTGTCGGCCCTCGCCGCTCTGCCGAGCCTGGCCATGGTGCTCTCCCGGTCCGCTGAGTCTGGCCAGCAGGCCGGTCAGGACGTCGGGGGAGAGGGTGACGCTGTCGATGCGCGGCAGATTCTCCGCGAGCCTGGTCACGGCGAGCGCGTGCAGGGTCGCGCAGTCCACGTCGCCGTGCACCCGCAGCCAGGCGGACTGCGCTCCTGCTCTGGCCTCGCCGACCTCCTTGGCGGCAGCTGCCTCGGCGCGGGCGAGACGCACCTTGCGCTTCCCCTCCGCATCGGCGCGTACGGCGTCGGCCGCCGCGCTCTCCTCGGCCTGACGGCGTGCGTTGGTGCCGTTCTGCTCGACCAACTGCTCCTCACGCCGGGCCAGTTCGATCTTGCTGGCGAGTTCGTTCTCGGCGATGGCGCGCTCACGCTCCACCGCGACGGCCCTGCGCTCGTACGTCGCGCGGTCCGCCTCCTGCTGGATCTGCTCGCGCGCCGGTGTCCGCAGGGCACGTTCGACCTCCGGCTCGGGGCGGATGGCGACGACCCGGACCGCGACCACCTCGATGCCCGTGGCGGGCAGCCGGGGCTCGGCGGAAAGCCCGTCCGTGATGCGTGCGCGGACGGCTGCGACACCGTCCGCGAGGGCCGCCGACAGCGGGGTGCGGGCGAGGATGTCGAGCGCGTGCTGCTGCGCGGTCTCCGTGAGCAGTGTGGCGATCTGCTCGAGCGGTGCCGCGCGCCACGCCCCCGTGTCGGGGTCGACGGAGAAGTCCAGCCGTGCGGCCGCCGTCGCCGGCTCGCTGATCCGGTAGGTCACCGTCGCCTGGACCGCGACGTCCTGGAAGTCGGACGTGCGGGCGTGAAAGGAGACCGCCAACTCACGGTCGTCGACCGGAACTTCGGACAGGGCGGCGGTGAGTGCGCGGAACCAGAAGCTCAGGCCGGGTCCGTCGTGGACGAGCCGTCCGCGCCTGTGGTGCCGTACATGAGCGGTGGGCGCGGCGCGCAGGTGGCGCCAACCGAGCCGTGCGGTGATGTCTGCCATGACAGGGCCCCTCTTTTCGTCTCTTCGACGATATAGAGTCCATGGGGTTATCGTCAATGCGACGAAAGGCGGTTGCGGTGCGGTACGAGGCCGGCGACGCGCTCCTGTCGATCCCTCAGCCGCTACGCTCAGCCGCGATGTTCACCACCCAGGGTCCCACTCTCCGCGAACTCGCCGTACAGGCGCTCTCCTCGATCGAGCGCGGCTACGACCTGCTCGCCCCCAAGTTCGACCGGACGCCGTTCCGCACCCCGGACCGGGTGCTGGAGGCGGTGACCCATGCGCTGCGGCCGCTCGGTCCCTTCGCGGCCGGACTCGACATCTGCTGCGGCACCGGGGCGGGCGTCGGTGTCCTGCGGCAGCTGTGCGAAGAGCGCGTCACCGGCGTCGACTTCAGCGCCGGCATGCTCGCCGCCGCGGCTGCCGCAACATCCGCCGACACGGCCGGGCCGGCCGTCTCCTGGGTGCGGGCGGACGTGCGGGCGCTGCCCTTCGCGCCGGCCTTCGACCTGGCCGTCAGCTTCGGCGCCTTCGGTCACTTCCTGCCGCGCGAGCGCCCGTTGCTCTTCGCCGAGGCCTACGGGGCACTGCGGCCCGGAGGCGTGTTCTCGTTCCCGGTGCTCGCGCCTCCAGGGCCGCGTTCATGGCTCTACTGGGCCCTGCTGGGATTCGACGTGACGATGCGGGTGCGCAACGCGGTGTGGCGACCGCAGTTCGTGATGTACTACCGCACCTTTCCGCTTTCTGGAGTGCTCTTCGACCTGGACCGGGCCGGATTCGCGGTGGAGCTGCGGCCATTGCCCGAGCTGGGGCGCCTTGCGGACGGCGGCCCGCGGGCCCGCCTGGTGGTGGCGCGCAGACCCGGGGACGCGTGACGGGCGCGTGCCTGAGGGACGGCAGACTCCCGGCGGATCCGGAGTGGGAAGTGAAGTTCCGGACGCAGCCGGGTCAGCCGACCGTGTGGACGCGCTGCGAGGTCAGCTCGTAGCGCGCGCCGACGACGGCCAGCTTCCCGGTCGCGATCCTGGCCGCGAGGTCCGGCTCCCGCCTGAGGTGGTCGGTCACCCTGCCCACATTGCGGGTGATCGTGGAGTCGATGCGTGCCTGGCCCTGCTGGGAGTGGTCGATGGCGGGCCGTATCCGGTCCGCGATGTACTGGATGTGCGTGGGGAGTTCCTCGCCGGTCTCCTCAGCGTGCACCGCCGCGGTCACCGCACCGCAGGACTGGTGCCCGAGCACCATGACCAGCGGGATGTCCAGGTCCAGGACGCCGTACGCGACGCTGCCGAGAACGGCCTCGTCGAGCACCTCGCCGGCGGACCGCACGGTCATCAGGTCCCCGAGGCCCTGGTCGAGGACCAGCTCAGGAGGTACCCGTGAGTCGATGCAGCCCAGTATGACGGCGAACGGATGCTGACCGGATATCAGGGTCTCGCGCACGGCGGCCGTCTCGTGCGGATGCCGCTGGCACAGGCTCCGCCAGCGGCGGTTGCCGGCGGCCAGCTCCCGCAGGGCCTGCGCGGGTGTTCCGGGGCGGTGGCGGGTTGCCGCGGGGCGGGGCGCTGCAGGACGGGGTGACGCCGATGCCGGCGCGGTGCCGAGTGCCAGAGTTCCGGAGGAGGCCAGGGCGCCGCCCGCGATCGCGGCCCGCAGCAGGGTGCGGCGGCTTCCGCCGACGGGCGTGTTCGTTCGGAGTGTCTGCTTCACGAGTCGAACGTAGATCGCTCCCTGGCCGGTATGTTCGGATCGCCGGGTCCTTTGCGCATACTTGAACAGGCTTTACCTTTCCCCCACTTCGGGTCGCATACATGAACCACAGCCGGTGGCGCCCGCACATGACGGGACTCAGACCAGCGGCTTCACCGACATCAGCAGATGCCGGTGGGAGTGCTCCACTGTCTCCCCGGCGGTGGTCTCCCCCGCGGCGGACGCGCCGCTGAGCAGGGCGCGCCGGCCCGGGCCCAGAAGCTGGAACCGTACGACCGTCGCGTCGAAGGAGGACAGGGCGTCGACGAGATACGAGGGATTGAACGCCACTGTCATCTCGGGCGCTCCGTCCAGGTCGGCGGGCAACCGCTGGGAGGCGACATCGTCCTCGTAGCCCGCCTGGAGGCGGACCGAGTCCGCCGAGAACGCCAGCCGCAGCGGGCTGTCGCCCTCGGCCACGACCGCCACGCGCTTGACCGCGTCGAGCAGCGGCACCCGGTCGGTGAGAGCCACGACCCCTTCCGGGAGGGCGAACAACTTGTCGTGGCGCGGAAGTCGGCCGTCGAGGAGACGTGTGGTGATGCGCATCCCCGCGTTCTCGAAGCCGATCGTACCCCCGTCCAGCGCGATGCGGACCATGCCGGACCGGTCCAGCGAACGCGCGATGTCGGTGAGCCGGCGGGCCGACACCACAACATCGGCGGACTCCTGCGGCGAGCGGGGCTTCCATCCGAGCGTGCGCACCGCGTACCGGTACCGGTCCGTCGCGGCCAGTGTCATCGTCCCGCCGTCGACGCCGAGGCGGATGCCGGTCAGCACGGGCAGCGAGTCGTCGCGCCCGGCGGCCACCGCCACATGGCCGACGGCGGCGGCGAACACCTGGGCGTCCACCTCCCCGCGGAGCTCCGGCAGCGCGGGCAGGGCCGGACAGTCGTCACGCGGCAGCACCGACAGACCGAACCGGGCGCCGTCACAGCTCATCGAGAAACGTGAGCCGTCGACCGCGCACAGCACCGGCCCGCCCGGCAGCACCCGGCAGATGTCGAGCAGCCTGCGGCCCATGACGAGCACCCGCCCGGGCAGCACGACGTCCGCCTCGACCTCGATGCGGGCGGACGCCTCGTAGTCCAGCCCCGAGATCCGCAGCAGACCGGCATCGGCCTCCAGCAGCAACCCGCCCAGCACCGGCACAGGGGACCGTGCGGGCAGTACCCGGGCCGCCCAGGCGACCGCCTCGGCCAGCTCGCCGCGCTCGATCCGGAACTCCATGCGCACCTCTTTCATCGACGGAGCGGCGACGCTATCGGCGACCACTGACAACGACCGGTGCGGCGGGTGGCAAGATCTCCGGTTCAAGGGGACACGCTCAACGGCGTGAGCAGGGTGTGAGGCGTGGACGGGGTGTTCGGCGTGGACGGGCGGGCAGCATGAACGGCGGCGGCAGCGGCATCCGGTCCTGGAGGCCGCACCGAAGGGGCGTGGACGGCAGCGGCCGCTCACGCTTCGAGCGCGGTCGTGTCGTCGCGGCGCTCGCAGTCCTCCTCGCCCTCCTGCTCGCCCTCCACTCCGCCGTACCCAACGCCGTCGGCCGGATCGGCAGTCTTCTCGAGACCTTCCTGCCGTGGCTCGGACTCGCCGTGCCGGTGCTGCTGGTCGCCGCACTGCTGCGCCGCTCCGTCACCGCGCTGATCGCAGTGCTGCTGCCGGCCGCCGCGTGGCTCGGTCTCTTCGGCGCGCTGCTGCTTCCTCCCTCCGACAAGCCGGCCGATCTTGTCGTGGTGCAGCACAACGTCAGCGACGTGAACACCGACCCCGCCGGCACGGCGCGGGCCCTGGCACGTGTGAGTCCGGATCTCGTCGCGCTGGAGGAGCTGATGCCCTCCGCCCTGCCCGCCTACCGCAAGGCGCTGGCGCCCGGTCTTCCCCACCACGCGGTCGTGGGCACGGTGGGGCTGTGGTCGCGTCATCCGCTGGAGGACGTACGGCCGCTGGACATCAAGCCGCGCGGCGTCGGCCCCGGCTGGAACCGCGGGCTGCGCGCCACCATGGTGACCCCTGGGGCGACCGTCGCCGTCCATGTCGCCCACCTGCCGTCGGTGCGCCTCGGTCTCCGGCACGGTTTCAGCTCGGACCGTCGCGACGAGAGCGCCCGACTCCTCGGTGCCGCGCTCGCCGCGGAGAAGCAGGACCGGGTGATCCTGCTGGGTGATCTCAACAGCACCGTCGACGACCGGGGCCTCGACCCGGTCCGCGCCCATGTGGACGTCGCCGCGCCGGGGTTCGTCTACAGCTGGCCCGCCTCGTTCCCCGTCGCCCGGATCGATCAGATCATGACCCGGTCGGCGTCGGTGACCCGTCTCCGGTCGCTGCCCCCGACGGGCAGCGACCATCTGCCGATCGTTGCCCGAGTCACCCTCTGAGGCCCTGCGCTGCGGCGAGTCGGGCGTGAACCCTCCGCGCGGGCTGCTGCCGGACGCTCCGCGCAGGGGCTGCCGGCGGCCCTGCGCGTCGAAGCCAGGGGGCGGATGAACGTCCGCCGTGCCGCGCCCGTACTCCATGGCAGCGATCGAGCCCGAAGGAGGTCCGCAGCCGATGACCGGACGCCGCCGCGCCCCCGTTGCCGTCACCGCCGCCGCACTGGCCGGCACCGTGCCGCTGGCCCTCTTGGCCGCCACCGGTACCGCCCGGGCCCACGGGGCGCCCACCGATCCGGTCAGCCGCGCCGCCGTCTGCGGGCTCGACGGCGCGCAGCGCGCTTCGGCGGCGTGCAGGGCCGCCGTGGCCGCGAACGGGGGAGCGGCGACGGGTGCGTGGGACAACCTGCGGCTGCCCGGTGTCGGCGGCAGGGACCGCGAGGCCGTGCCGGACGGGCAGTTGTGCAGCGCGGGCATCGACGCCTACCGCGGGCTGGACGTCGCACGGGCCGACTGGCCGGCCACCCCACTGCGGGCGGGCGGTGAATTCACGCTCACCTACCGGTCCACCATCCCGCACAAGGGGACGTTCAGCCTGTACCTGACCGAGCAGGGGTACGACCCGGCCGAGCCGCTGCGGTGGGCCGATCTCGCCGCCCGCCCCTTCGCCACCGCCACGGACCCGGAGCTGGAGGACGGGGCATACCGGATCAGCGGGCGCCTGCCGGAAGGATTGACGGGGCGTCATATGTTGTACACGGTATGGCGGAACACGGACACCCCCGATACGTACTACGCGTGCTCCGACGTCGTTCTCACCCCCGGAGAAGACGGGCAGCAGGCCGCCGAACCGGCCGGTCCGCCTCCGGGCGAGGAACCCGGTCCGCAGGCCACCGGCCAGGAGGAGCCCGGTGAGATCTCCCCGTCTGCCGAGCCGAACCCTGCCGAACCCACCCCAGCGGACAGCGCCGCCGGGCCCGCCGGTACCCCAACTGCCTTTCCCTCCGCGGGACAGGCGGTTCCGGCGTCCTCCGACCGCGCCATCGGCGAGCGTCCTGCCGTCCTGTTCGGTGCCGGCGCCGCCGCACTTGCCCTTGTGTCCGTCTGCGGATCCGTGGCGCTCAGGCGCCGAGCGCGACTCTGACTGCTCCGGGGGCGGGCCCGAGCCGACTGGCCGTTTCGAAAGCGGCCGCGCCGACGAGCCGTTCCCTGGCGGCGCGGCGCCGACAGGCAGCGGCCCCTTGGCGCGCCCGCGAACAGCCCAATTCACGGTAACGAACCGGTGTCCGTCCCACGATGGGAGCAACCTCCGCGACCCGTCGGCCATCTCCTCTCCATGCAACGGGCTGCGGGGAAGCAGTCCGCCCGCACCACAGCGCATGGAGTGAGATGACAACGGTCCATACTTCGGTCGTCGTACCGTGCTTCAACGAGAGCGAGGTGATCGAGGCCTTCCACAAGGAACTCGTCTGCGCTCTCGAACCGACCGGCACGGCTTTTGAGATCTGCTACGTCGACGACGGCAGCAGCGACCGGACCAGGGCACACCTCAAGGAACTCGCGGCAGCGGACCCCCGGGTCCGCTACACCTCCTTCAGCCGGAATTTCGGCAAGGAGTCCGCGATGCTGGCAGGGCTGCGCATGTCGCGCGGGGACGTGGTCGTCCTGATGGACGCCGACCTGCAACACCCGCCCCACCTGGTCCCGCGCATGCTGGAACTGCACCGCCACGGCTACGACCAGGTCGTCGCGCAGCGGGACCGCACCGGAGAAGGCGCCGTACGGACCGTGCTCAGCCAGGCCTACTACCGCGTCGTGCGCCGCTTCATGGACGTCGAAGTCATCGACGGCGCAGGGGATTTCAGGCTCCTGTCCCGCAGGGCGGTCAATGCCCTGCTGGCCCTGCCGGAGTCCAACCGCTTCTCCAAGGGGCTCTTCTCCTGGATCGGCTTCGACACCGTCACGTTCACCTACACCAACGTGCAGCGTGCCGCCGGCAGCTCCAAGTGGGGCGGCCGGCGGCTGCTCAACTACGGGATCGACGGGCTGCTCTCCTTCAACAGCCGCCCGCTGCGCATGGCCATCCACACAGGGCTGTGGCTCTTCCTGTCCGCCCTCGCCTACGCCCTGTGGATCATTGCCAACGTCGTCCTCGACGGTGTCGAAACCCCCGGCTACGCGACTCTGATCACCGCCATCGTCGGCCTCGGCGGCATCCAGCTCACCACGCTCGGGGTCATCGGCGAGTACGTGGGCCGGATCTACCACGAGGCCAAGCGCCGGCCCCACTACGTGATCCGTGAGACCGACGAAAGCGCCCCCGCCAAGCCGCAGGAGCTCGTCAGGGAAGCTGCGTGGAGTAAGTGACCTTGTCCAGGCGGTAGTAGTCGGCGACGCACTGGGCCGGCCACACCCTGCGGCCCTGCTGGCTGAACGGCTCCAGCATTCTCGCCACCGGGAGCGGCGTGTACGGGAGTTCCTTCGCTCCCCGCGCCGCTCCCTCGTGCAGAGAGCGGTCCTGGCGGTCCCACCGTTCGGCCCGCACCTGCATGTCGTGCGCCAGGCCGACGAGCGGACCCACCAGGCCCAGGACGGTCACGGCGCACACCGCAGCGGCCGCTGCCGTAGCCGCCCCCGTGCGCCGCCCACGCACGCGCAGAGCCCGTCCGAGGAACGCCCCGCCGGCCACCAGCAGCAGGACGTACAGCAGCAGATAGTCGTTCCACGTCCGCTCGGTCGTCACCACCTTCGCGCCGAAGACCGGGTAGGTGATGACGGTGCACAGGTAGCCGGAGACGAGGAACGCCCCGGCGCCGAGGACACCCAGCAGCACCGGCCTGGGGGGCAGGAGAGCCACCGTGCGGCCCGCACGGCCGCGCGCCACCAGCCCCAGCAGCACTCCCGCCGCGACCGCGCCCAGGTACTGCCACGTCGTGAACACGCTCTGGAGGATGTGCGCGTAGCCACGCAGGGAGCCCACCAGGGACTCCGGGGCGAACATGGAGGCGCTCTGGGCCCCGTACCGCTCCCGCCGGTTGAGCGAGCCGGGGGACGTCATCAGCACGACGGTGCCGACGGCGACGCCCGCCATGCCCGCCAGCGACCAGAGGCGCACGAAGCGCCGTACACGGGCGGCGAAGATGCGGTGGGCGAAGAGCACCACGGCGGCCAGCACCACGAGGGCGACCACGGAGGCCTCTTCGGAGAGCGTGCCCATGAAAGCGCCCGCGGCCACCACGGTCACCACCGCGGCGATCCGGCCGCGCCGGCCGTGCGCGCGCAGCAGGGGCAGGGCCGCCGCGCAGGCGAGCACCGGAGCGACCGTGTGGGAGACGGAGGCGGCGGGCCAGTAGAACGTCTTGTACGTGTTGGGCGTGGCGAACAGGAAGACGGCGGTGACCATGGAGGCCACCAGCAGGGGCACGCCCATCGGCACCCGGGTGCCGGTGCGGCGCAGCACCGTGACGGTCAGAGCCCACAGCAGGCCCAGCATGAGCACGCCGCTGACCAGCCCGAACCACTGGTGCCCGGCCACGGGGAACTTCGCGTAGAGCCCGACGAGCAGGCCGTTGCCCACACGGCCGTTGTCGGTGAAGTAGAACTTGCCGACCAGGCCCGAGATGCCGTCCTCCCGGACGAGGGGCAGGAAGCACCACTCGTCCGCGCTGGGCCGCACATGGCGGCCGAACCACGAGGCCAGTCCGAGCAGCCCGAGCGGCAGCAGCGCCAGTGCCATGGGCCAGAGGGTCCGCCTTCGCACGACGGGGCCGGGGCCGCCCCCTTGCTCCGGTGCGGGTCTTTCGCCCGGTTCTCGTGCGACGTTGACGCTCGATGCGTCGACGGACATACCACCACTGCCTTTCGGGAAACCATGGAATCGACACCGAAGAGGTGAATCCCCGGTGTCGCGTTCCATCTTCCTCGCCGCAAGATCGCCAGGCCGTCATCGGCAAGCAGTGTCCACTCGTCGAACCGATGAAGCAGCGCGGCCCCGGCGGGCCCGTGTCGGGTCGTGAACCGAGGGCCGCTCACGCGGAGTTCAGGCCGCGCCCTCCGTGCGGGCGTGGGCGAGGGCCGACGGGGTCAGCTGGCCGACGATGGCCGGGGCCTCCCGGACGAGGGCGTCGTTCTCCACCGCGTCGACCATGAAAAGGGCGAAGTCCACGCGACGGGTCAGGTTGCTTGCGAGGACGGGGTCCCCGACATGCCGACTCCACACCGGCAGGCCCTGGCTCTCGCCCTCCTCCAGGTCACTGCCGCGGACGACCGTCCATCGGGTGTCGCTGGCGAAGATTCTTCGGCATGCCTCCACTTGGTCGTCCAGGTCCGCCACACGAGCCAGTCGTGCCAGCCGTCCGAAAACTGCCACGATCGTTCTGAGCTTCCGGGTGTACACGTCCTTCCCGTCGCGTGTGATGTGCCATCCGCAGGAGAACACCAGCCGGGCTCCCGCAGGCGCGTGGTCCAGCACGGCCTGGGCCGTCCCCGAGGAGTAGCGGTGCATCCCCCAGGGGACCAGTACCGTGAGCACCGCCTGGCATCCGCCGACCGCCCGTGCGACGACCGCACGGTCGTCGGTCGCTCCGGGGATCACCGCGATCCGCCCCTCGAACTCGGCGAGCTTGTCGACGCTCTGCGCCCGGCACACGCCGACGACCTCGTAGCCCCGGTCCAGCAGGTGCCGCACCATGTACCGCCCGAGCTTCCCGGACGCGCCGACGACGCACACCCTGGTTCGCGGACCCCGTCTTCGGGCCTCCTGCGAGTCGATCGTTTCCATGACCTTGTCCCTCCCTCTCCCCACCCCGTGCTTACGGCGTAAGGGTGTGCCTTACGAAGTAAGGTTGTCAACCGGCGACGCCGGCCCGAGGAGGATTCCACCACCGACCCCGCGACCCCCGTGAGGCCGCGGCCGCACGGCCCGCGGCCTCACGGCGCGACAATGGTCGGGTACGGGACGCGCGCTGCCGTTGCCGAGAGGCGGGAATGTGATGCGCTACGTGACGGTAACTGCTCTGAGCCATCCCGGGCTGGTCCGCGATCAAAACGAGGACAGCCTGGTGGTCGGCCCGTGGACGCTGTGCGCCACGGTGACCGAGAATCCGCAGACGCTTGTCTTCCCTCTCGGCACTCCGCTCGTCGTCGCGGTCGCCGACGGCATCGGAGGGCAGCCGGGCGGCGAAGTGGCCAGTGCGCTGGTCGTCCGGCAGCTGGCGTCGTCCGGCCCTTCCCTGGACAGCGAGGAAGTCGTCCGTGACGTGCTGAATGCCTGTAATCACGCCGTGTACGCGGCGGCCGACCGCGATCGCGCGCTGACCACGATGGGCACCACTGTCGCGGGCGCCGTGGTGCTGGAGGAGTCACTGCTGGTGTTCAACGTGGGCGACAGCAGAGTGCTCGACGCGTCCGGGGACGTTCTCCGCCGCCTGAGCGTGGACGACAGCCCTCCGCTGCTGCCGGGGCAGCGCACCACGTCACTGGTCACCCAGGCGCTCGGCGGCGCACACCGGTTCAGTGCCGTCGCGCCTCACGTCACGCTGGCGCCGCTCTCCGCCGTCGATCGCTGTCTCGTGTGCACGGACGGCCTGACCGACCCCGTGCCCGAGGACACGCTCGGCGACCTGCTGCGCGCCCATGACGGCGGCAGGGCCGCGTTCGAAATGTGGAAGGCCGCCATCGAGGCAGGGGGGCCCGACAACATCACCCTCGCGTTGATCGGCATCGGCACGTGACGGACCGATGCCGGGCCGGTGCCGGACCGCCGAGCTCGTGGAGAGGTGGTGCGAGTGGCCCTGGCCGTGCAAGAGGGGAATGATCGGCAGCTCGCTCCCGGTCGGGCCGGTCAGCACCGGTACATGAAGTCGACGCTCGCCGTGTGCCGGGACGGAGAGATGACCCACAGCTCCGCCCCGGCCCGGTACTCGCCCCGGCCGTGGAAGGTCCACAGCAAATGGAGGCGGGCCTGCTTCTGTCCTCGCACCACCTTCTCCTGCAGCGGTCCCGAGCCGGTGCCGTCGCTGCGGACCCACTGGTAGGTGAGCGTGCCGGGCCGCCCGTCGGTCCGCACCGTGCCCACGACGTCCGCGGTCCCGTCGCAGCCCGGCCCGGCGGGAGACGTCGTCACCATCACCTCCCGTACGGCGACCTCCGGGCCGTAGTGCTGCCAGGCGAGGAAGCCGAGCACCGCCGCCAGCACTGCGGCGGCCAGCGCGTAGCGGCGCAGGCCACGCCGTCGACCGCCGCCGGTCTCGGCGGGCGGGTGGGCGGAAGTCCCGGTCCACAGGTCGACAGCCGTGGTGCCGCTGCCGCGCTGCCGCACGAAGGCGGTGACACCGGGGCCGAAGCGCAGCACGTCGCCCTCGACGCGGTCGGGAACCGGAACCGGAGCCGGAACCGGAGCCGGAACCGGAGCCGGAACCGCGTTCTCGCCCGGCCGTTCGAACCAGTGGCTGGCCAACTCGGTCGCGCTGTACTCGTCGTCGGCGCCGCCGGGAGGAACGCGTCGATCGTTCACTGGACCGCGCACCCCCGTCCCGCGCGGAGCTGCTGGGTGGACGAGCCGTTGGCGGCGGCCGGGTCCGTCGTCGCCTGCACACTCCAGTAGCAGCCCTTGCCCTGGAAGGTGTGGTCGAGGGCCAGGGTGTACTGCGTCGAGCCGCTCCGCTCGAACGACTGCGTGCTCTCGACAGCACCCGGTTCGCCCTTCGTGTCGCCGGTGAACCACGAGACGACGATCCTCACCGGCCCCGCTCCGTCCGTGGCGACGTCGACGGAGGACGTGGCGGTCGCCTCGCCGGTCCGCTGGAAGGCCGTGACCGAGACGGACTTCACCCGCACCGGAGCGAGCGTCGGAGGCGGGCTGGTGGTCACTTCCGTGGACGGCTCGGTGGACGCGGTCGGGGCGGACGGCGTCGCCGGCGGGGGAGCGGGCGGCCCGGTGGTCGTGCTCGCGGAAGCGGACGGGGACCCCTCGGTGGCCGGAGCGGTCGGCGAACCGGCCGACGGAGAAGGCTCTGTGGAGCCGCCCGTGTCCGGCGACACAGTGCCCTCCTCGTCCGGCAGCGCGCTGGTGGTGGCGACGGCCTGAGCCGTCGCCTTCGGCGACGCGTCCTCGCCGGCCCGCGCCGCGACGGCGACCAGTGCGGCCACGGCCAGCGCTGCGACACCCGCCAGGACCTTGCGCAGAGCCGGTGGCAGCCATCCGCCGATGCCGGTGCCGATACCCGCACCGGCGCCAGGACCCGCGCCGCTGCCGGAGCCGATCGCGGTCGTCGCGTGGTCGGTTCCCGCGGAGGGTCCCGCGGACGGGAACAGCAGGGGCAGCAACGCGGCGAGCGCCGCGAGCCTCCGCTGGCCGCGCGCCTCCCAGTCGGGGCCGTATGCCGCTCGGGCGATCTGCTCCAGCTCGGCCACGAAGGCCGCCGCGTGCTCGGGACGGTCCGCGGGCGACTTGGCGAGTCCGCGCCGGATGAGCGGCCGTACGGGCTCCGGAGTGTCGCCCTCCGGGATCGGCGCGCCGATGTGCTGCAATGCGAGTTCGGCGACGTTCTCTCCGCGGTACGGCTTGTGGCCGGTCAGGCACTCGTAGAACGTGACGGTCGCCGCGTAGACGTCGGCCGCCGGTGAGGCGGGCTCACCGTTCCACTGCTCCGGGGCCATGTACGCGGGGGTGCCCGCCACTCCCGGCGTGGCGCCGCGGCGCGCGGCGATGCCGAAGTCGACGAGCTTGGACGAGCCGTCCGCCGCTACCAGTACGTTCTCCGGCTTGTAGTCGCGGTGCACCACCCCTTCGCCATGTGCGGCGGCAAGCCCCAGCAGGGAGCCCTTCAGGACCACGAGCGCCGCCTCCGGGCCGGTCGCCCCCTCCCGCAGCAGCAGGGCACGCAACGCGACACCGTCGACGACCTCCATCACGATGGCGGCGCCCTGCGGTGCCTCCACGTACTCGTAGAGCCGCACCACGAAAGGCGAATCGAGGTTGCCGAGCAGCTGCGCCTCCGCGCGGAACTCGCGGACGAAGCCGGCGTCCGCGCGCAGTCTCTCGTTGAGGTACTTCACCGCCACCGGCACAGCGGTGGCGTCGTGGACGGCGAGTACGACACGCCCGCAGCCCCCCGACCCGAGCTCCCGGGACTCCGTGTACCCGGGCACGGACCACGCGTTCATAACGTCCCCCACACATGGGAGCCGCAGTGCGGCGGTTCCCGTTGTACGCCGTGCCGTCGCGCCGTCAAGGCGGTCCCGCACGGAAGCCCACGTGCTGTCCCCCTCACAGACACATTTCCCTCACGCCCGGTTCCCGCCAGGAGTCGCCCGGTTCCCTCCGGAGACGCCCGGGTCCACTATTGGCATGGACCTGCCCGATTCTATCGGCTACGCTCCGGCGGAGCGCTGCTGAGAGCGCTCTCAGAAGGTGCGCTTGTTCCGCCCCCGCCTCGCAGGAACAACCGAAAGGTCAACGCCTTGAGACGCATGACAGTCATACGCACGGGCCTGTCCGCACTCCTCCTCCTCGGCGCCTGGGCCGGCGTCGGCGCCGGCCCGGCCGCCGCCGCGCCCGAACCGGCTCCCGCCGTGGAGCCGCAGCTCTCCCCGGGCCTGCTCGCCGCCATGCAGCGCGACCTGGGGCTCGACGCGAAGCAGGCCGAGGCCCGGCTCGCTGCGGAGAAGACCGCGACCGTCGTCGAAGGGAAGGCGCGGCGCGCCGCCGGAACAGCCTTCGGCGGCTCCTGGTTCGACGTGAGAACGAGCAAACTGACCGTGGCCGTCACCGACGTCCGCAAGGCCGATGCCGTGCGGGCAACGGGTGCCAGGGCCGCGCTGGTGTCGCACAGTGCGCGGCACCTCGACTCGGTCAAGCGTGAGATCGACGGGCTGAAGGCCCCCGCAGGGGTGAGTAGTTGGCATGTCGATCCGCAGGCCAACCGGGTCGTCGTGAACGTGGTCGCCTCCGAGCGGCGTGACAACGATGTCCAGGCGTTCCTGGGCCGGGCGCGGCAGGCCGGTCCGATCGCGGTCGAGGAGACCGCCGAGGCCCCGACGCCCTTCGCGGCCGGAACCGTCGGCGGCGACCCGTACTACACCGGCAACGTCCGCTGCTCCATCGGCTTCTCCGTGCACGGCGGCTTCGTCACCGCCGGGCACTGCGGCCGGACGGGCGCGGCGGTCCGCGGCTGGGACGGCTCACACATCGGCACCTTCCAGGGCTCGTCGTTCCCCGGCGACGACTACGCATGGGTGAGTGTCGGCAGCGGCTGGTGGACCGTCCCCGTGGTCCTCGGGTGGGGAACCGTGCCCGACCGGCTGGTCCGTGGCTCGGCCGAAGCCCCGATCGGCGCGTCGGTCTGCCGCTCGGGCTCCACGACGCACTGGCACTGCGGCAACGTGCTCGCCAAGAACGAGACCGTCAACTACAGCCAGGGCGCGGTCCATCAGATGACCAGGACGAGCGTGTGCGCCGAACCCGGAGACTCGGGCGGCTCGTTCATCAGCGGCGACCAGGCGCAGGGCGTGACCTCTGGCGGCTGGGGCAACTGCAGCGGCGGCGGCCAGACATGGCACCAGCCGGTCAACGAGATCCTCGGTCGCTACGGCCTGCGCCTCCACACGGCCTGACACAGCGGGAGCACCACCACCACTGGCCGGAGGCCGTCCATGCGGCCGGCCTCCGACCACCACCTACGCCCGCAGCACCCGGCCGAAGTAGTCGGCCGGCTCCGGGCCCCCGGCCGGGCCGAGGCGCAGCCCGACATGGCCGTCCGGGCGGACCACGAACCCGGCTGGGCCCTGCACGCCGTACAAGCGCCGGAACTCGCCACGGCCGTCCCGCCACGCCTGCACATCCGTGCCGTCGCCGCTCGGGTCGGCCCGCACATCGGGATGGAGAACGAGGTGGCAGTCCACCTGCCCGTGCGTCAGACGGAAGGCTGTGACAGCCAGTTCACGCAGGGGCCGCAACGCGCCGTCGTCGTCCGCGTACAGCAGCAGTGCGTGTCCGTCGCATCCGCGCAGCACGTCGAACAGGCGCACGGGGAACGTGGCGATCGGTCCGACGAGCCCGCCGCAGTCGGGCGCCCGGTCGCCGGCGTCGGGTCCGTCATGGTCCGAGGTGCGGGCCCCGACGACGGGGCTGCCGGGGTAGCCGACCAGTAGTTGGGCCTCCCGCATCATGAGCATTTCCGGATCGTCCGGGTCGGCCTGCACGCCGCCCGCGCTGGCATGCCGCACCGTGCGGCCCACCACTTCCTCGCCGACCGGCCGGCGCTCGGCGTCGTAACTCTCGAGCAACCGGGGGTGCGCGGTTCCCGCCACGGCGAGGGCCAGCTTCCACGCCAGGTTGTAGGCGTCCTGGACGCCGGTGTTCATGCCCTGGGCGCCGGTCGGTGGATGGATGTGGGCGGCGTCGCCCGCGACGAACACCCGGTCGTGCCCGTAACGGTCCACCAGACGGTGGCTGATGCGGAAGACGGACGACCAGCGCAGTGCGGAGGCCGTGGTGGGCTCGGGTGCCAGTCGGTCCAGGACGGCCTGGACATGCTCCAGCCCTGGGGTGCGGCCGCCTTCCAGGCCGTGCGCAACCCCGTCCGCTTCCGGCTGTGCCTTCACCGACAGCTCCGGCGGGACGAGCATGGACATGCGGTAGCGGGACCGCCCGGGCAGCGGGATGCACACCAGGATGTCGTCCATGGCACCGTCGCTCCGGTGTATGGAACGCACGCCGTAGCCTGCCGGCAGACTCCAGTCCACCTCGACGTCGGCGAGCATGTACTCCTCGGGGAACGCCCCGCCCTCGAAGGTGAGTCCCAGCCACTTGCGGACGATGCTGTGCGCCCCGTCGCAGCCCACCAGGTAGCGGGATCGGACCTCTTCCTCTGCACCGGACGGCGTGGCGATCCTGCTCCACACCCCACCCGCGTCCTGCTCGAACGACACCAGTGTCGTGCTCCGCTCGATCCGGGTGTCCCAGCGTGCGAGGTGTTCCTCGAGGATCCGTTCCGTCTCGTACTGAGGCAGCGCGGCGAAGCCGTACGGGATGTCCGGCGGCAGCTTGAGGTCGATACGCCCCTGGTCCGCGCCGTTGACGTAGATCAGCTGGCCGCGCATCGGCGCTGCGGCGGCCGAGGCCGTGCGGGCCACGCCCATCCGGTCCCAGATCTCGAAGGTCCTGGGCTGGATACCGACGGCCTTCGCGTACGGCAGGCGGGCCGGCAGCCGGTCTATGATCCGGCACCCGACGCCCCGTCTGCGCAGCTCCACCGCCGCGGTCAGCCCGACCGGGCCCGCGCCCACGACCAGCACATCGGTGTGCACCACTGGCATCTCCTGTCGAAGAGCCCCCCTGCCCGCCGACCACCGTCGCCCCCTCGTGTCATCGTGCCCTCATGCCATCGTGACCCCGCCGACGGCGTCCGGCGAGTCCTGCGAGGGTGCCGCCCCGGCGTCGATCGGCGCGTCTCGCCGGTGGCGCGGAACAGGAACCGCGACGCCGGCGTCCCGGTTACCGGCTCGTCGTCCGGGAGTCGACCACCCGTCCCGGGCCGATCACGTCAAGTCCTCGTCCCGCACGCAGGCGTTGAACGCAGTCGGTCCTGTCCGGCGCGCGGGACCGGGTACCGTGCTGATGTGGTGATCACAGCGGAGAACCGGGGGAACCGGGAGAACACGGCACCCGGGACCGCGCTGCTCCTGGCAGCCGCTCCCACGGGCAAAGGACGTCTCATCGACGCCGCGTCCGCGCTGCCCGCCCTCGCGGCCGTACCGGCGGACGTCCTCGCCGGCACGGCAGGCGCCACCGCGGCCACGGTGATCGAGCTCGCGGACCCGCTCGACCCCCAGACCGTCCTCACCCGCATCCGCGCCGCGGCCGCCGCACCGGGACCGCTGCACGTGTATCTCGCAGGGCAGTTGCACGTGGACCGCAAGCAGCGGCTGCTGCACCTCGCCCTCGGCCGTACGGCGCAATCGACGCTGCGCTACACCGCCCTGCCCTGGCACTGGCTGGCCGGTGAGATCAAGGCCAGGCGGCCGGGCACCACCACGGTGGTCCTCGACCTCGTCGCGGACACGGAAGCCTGGCGGCAGGTGACCGGCGGCCACACGGACCTCGGTCCCGGAAGCAGGGTGTACGGGAGGATCGCGCCCGCCACCGGTCGCCGTACCGTCGTGGCCCCCCTCTATCTGAAGGCGATCGCCGCGATCTGGCGCAGCGGTGCGCGGCCGCCGCTACCACAGCTGCATGAACAAGCCGTCATGCAGGCAGGCGCCGACGGTGCACTGGTTTTCGCTGCAGGCCCGGGAACCGTCACCGCACACGAGTACGCGCGTGCCGACGTGTCCGGCCCCGGACCGTCGCCCGCCGCACCGCCGCCCGACGGGACTGACCCGCACCCGGCGATACTGGCCGCCGCGGCGGCGGGACGCCACGCCGAGGCCGCGGCCGCCGCCGCGGCCCGCGAGAACGAGGCGCTGCGCGCCCATGGTCCTGGGTCGCCGCAGGCCCTGCACTGGCTGGAAGTACGGGCGGATCTCGCGCGCCTCGCCCAGGAACCGGCGCGCAGCTGCGAGTTGTGGATGACCGCCGCCGACGTCCGTCTCGGACGACAGCAGACCGTGGACGATCCGGAGGTCGAGGGGGCCGTGGACCGCGCCCACCACCAGTGGGAGCAGATCCGCGACGGGGCGCGAGCCCGTCAACTCGCCCCCGGGCTGGTCGCGTTGCGGCGGCGCGTACCGGGCCGCCAGCGCGGCGCGCTGCAGCTGCTTCAGCGTCGCCTGGAACAGCTCCACGACGATCGCACCGGGACGGCGCCTTCGACGCCGTAAAGGCGAACCAGGCCTTGCGGGTGGCGGCTCCGGTCAGTGATGATCTTGCCCGGATCGGATGTGAACCAGGGGAGGACCGAACCATGCGAGTGAAGGACTTCGACCACTTGGTGCTCAA
The DNA here is from genome assembly GCF_055566095.1 of Streptomyces sp. NPDC027962. Lineage (NCBI taxonomy): Bacteria > Bacillati > Actinomycetota > Actinomycetes > Kitasatosporales > Streptomycetaceae > Streptomyces > Streptomyces sp. NPDC027962. The sequence goes on along the minus strand of NZ_JBVHTA010000004.1, from coordinate 92,372 downwards.
TGTCCAGGACGTGGAGCGCGCTCTGGAGTTCTACTGCGGACTGCTCGGCCTGGAGCCCGTTCGCGTCGACGAATGGCGGGCGGGCAAGGCGCCGTTCCCATCCGTGCGGATCACGCCCACCACGATCATCGACTTCGTCAGCCGGCCCCGCGGCGAGTCCAACGTCGACCACATCTGCCTGGTCGTCGACCCGCTGGACTGGCAGCAGGTCATCGACTCGGGGACGTTCACCGTGCTGGAGGGGCCGGTCGACCGTTACGGCGCCCGCGGTGACGCCCAGTCGATCTACGTGCAGGACCCCGACGGCAACACCGTCGAGCTGCGCTGGTACCCGCAGGACGTCGCCGAGTAGCCCGGTCGCGCTCATGCTGCCCGACACCGAAGGCGGGCCGCCGCCCAGTCGGCGTGGTCGTGCGCTTGCCGTCGCCGCCGTCCGCCACCCGCAGACGGAGCCGCTGCGCTCCGGCGACGGACGCCTGCACGTGGACGGCCGCACCTCCTGACCTGAGCACGTCGGTCACATGAACGCGCCTCGTGTCGGCGTACCCCTCGAAAACGACACTGCCGCGCCGGCCCGTTTCGACGTCCACGCCGACATCGGCGGTGAACGTCGAGCAGTTGCCGCCCAGGTGGACCTCCACAGCGTTTCCACACAGTGCCTTCGTTGCGTCCAGGGCGTCGCGGGCATCGGCGTACGGAGCCGGCGGCGCGTGGGCACCTGCCTGCCCCGTTCCCGGCGCGCCGCCGACCGTGGCCGCCTGGCCGGGCCCGTGAACGCACCCGACCCCGGGCGCGGGAAACCGCGACCGGGGTCGGGTGGGGGCCTGCGCGGCCCGGGGCGGACCGAGCGGGGGGTGTGCGCGGCCGAGCGGGGGCGCTCCTCGGGCCGGGGAGGAGAATCAGTAGGCGGAGTCGACGTTGTCGATGGAGCCGTACTTGTCGGCCGCGTAGTTGGCGGCCGCGGTGATGTTGGCGACCGGGTCGGTCAGGTCATGCGGGGTGCCGGCGACGTGGTAGGCCTCGAACGTCGGCTGGATGACCTGGAGCAGGCCCTTCGACGGCGTGCCGTTCTGCGCGTTCACGTCCCAGTTGTTCTGGGCGTTCGGGTTGCCGGAGGACTCACGCATGATGTTGCGGTGCAGGCCCTCGTAGCTGCCGGGAATGTCCTTGGCCTTCATGATGTCCAGGGCTTCCTTGATCCAGCCGTCGAGGTTGTCGGCGTACTGCTTCTTCCCCTTGGCCTTCTTCGCCGCCGGAGCGTCCGCCGCCGACACCTGAGCCGCCGAGACGCTCGCCGACACCGGTGCTGCCTGAGCGGCCGAAGGGGCCAGCATGAGGGCCGCTGCTGCGGCACCCGCGGTGGCCATGCCTGCGACGGAAAGCCTGCGGAATCGGGCGATGCGGCTGGTGTTCTGGGTGGTGGCGGTCATACGGGAGTAACTCCATCTGAAGACGACGTGGGGATGCCGACCGGATGCGGTGCGGCGTAGGCGGGAGACCTCCGCCTGGCGGCCGGAGCGGTCGAGCGGACATGTTCTGCTGTCCGGCTCGGCACCGGGCTCCCCGGAACGACTGCCATGGTTAGGGGCGCCTCGAGGGCAGCGCAAGGATGTGACGTACTACCCGACTACGGAGTAAATGTCCGAAATCAACTGGCCCGGCGCGTCCGGTGCCGGATGGAGGGCCCTGGGGCTACTACCTTCCGTAGGACGTGACGTGGCTCCTATGCTGGGCATCACAGCCAGGACGCTTTTCGGGGGTGCCCGCACGACTCACCGTCGGCGAATCTCACGCTGCGTGCCTGTGCCCGCATCGCATCCGCAGGCCCCAGCCGCAGAGGCATGCCCCGCACGTCGTCACGGCGGCCCACTGACACAATCCGGCCGTGGATGCGCATACGAAGGCAGGCGAGATACATGCGGCGGACCGGATGGTGCCGGGCTTGAAGCCGGACCGCCCCATGGAATGGGCCATGCGCCCCGCGCAGCCGGCGGATGTCGAGGCGATCGCGGAGCTACGAGCCGTGGTGATGCGCCCGGACCTGGAGCGGCTGGGGCGGTTCGACGAGCACCGGGTCCGGCAGCGGCTGCGGGATTCCTTCTCCCCGCAGTGCACGTCGGTCATCGTGGTCGGTGGCTCCTTCGCGGGCTGCGTCACATTGCGTCCGGCCGAGGGCGGGCAGTGGCTGGAGCACTTCTATCTCGCCCCAGGTGTCCAGGGCCGAGGGCTCGGCTCGGCCGTTCTGCGCACACTGCTGGACAGGGCCGCTACCGAGGGCCTGTCCGTCCACCTGAACGTCCTGCAGGGCAGCGCCGCCCGGCGGCTGTACGAGCGCCACGGGTTCACCGTGGAGACTCAGGACCCGATCGACGTCTACATGGTGCGACGACCGGGAGCGGCAGCCCTCGGAACGTGACGTCTTTCCGAAGGCAGCAGGTGGGCGGCGGGACCCCATCGGTCCCGCCGCCCCGCCGTAGGCTTCCCTCCCCTGCGTCAGGGACGCTTCTCGGGCACGCCGCTACAGCCCTGCCGCGCGGGCAGGCCGTCGAGCATGGCGACCGTGTCCAAGGAGGTCGCCGCCGACGGCATCCGCGTCAACTGCGTTGCACCCGGCACCATTTGGACCGAATTCGGCCCTGCTTCATCCACCGGGATGGGGTACTCAGGCTGCTCCCGGCCGGTCGCGGCAGAAGAATCGGCCGGGTGGGCCCGAGGCGGCGGCGATCGCCGGTGGCGTCGGCGCATGTGCGCCTGCGCGGGTATGTGCCGCTCGGGCGCCTACCGGTCGGACACGTCCCGCAGTACGCCGATCTTGTCGATGCGGTGCTCGGGGTTGCCCTTGGCGTCCCGCCAGAAGTTGCCGGCCGCGTCGTCCTCCGGCGTCGCGCAGGTCGAGATCGTGATCATCGCCTTCGTGGGCCGCTCGCCGGGACGGCCGGGCACCGGCGCCCGCTGCTCCGCGAGCGAGCGCTCGGAGCGGAAGGACGTCTGCCGTGTCTCCGTGATCACGTACTCGTACACGGAACCGCCCGCAGCGACGAACACGGAGTCGCCCTTGCCGACGGAGGGCAGGTCGCGCAGCGGCCCTCCGGCCGACAGACGGTGGGCGGTGACCAGGTAGTTGCCGATCTCACCCGGCCCGACACCGCCTCGGTCACCGTACGGGCTGGCGGCCACGCCGCGGTTCTGGATCCGCGTGCCCGGCCAGTCGTCGGTCGTGCCCTCGTACGGGACGACACGCAGGTCGGTGAGACCGATCGACGGTATGGACAGCACAGCGGTCTCGGTCCGGGGGTCTGCCCTGGGTGCCGCGGCCGCGGCGGGCTCGGAGGCCGCGGCGGTGCCGGGCCCGGATGCGCCGGCTGCGGTCTGCGTCGTGGCGGTGGCCGGGTCCGTCGGTCGCGGCGGCGCCGGCGCGGAGGCGGGCGATGCGGCGGGAACGGTGGCGGACCCCTCGGCGGGGGCGCCGGTGCAGCCGCCGGCGAGGACGGCGCTGAGGACGCCCGCGAGAGCGGGGAGAACCACACGGGAAGGGATCATGAGCAGCCGGGTTCGGTAGGCGGAACGCTTCTTCGGTCGCGGTCGCGGTCGCGGTCGAGCCGGCCAGGACCGGGATGCGATCAAAGATGCGACGAAAGCAGCATAATCCGAGCAGATGTTCCTATCCTGGTCAATGCCCGTCCGCTCCCTCACCGCAGCGCGATCGCCGTCCGCACCGCTGTCAGTACCCCGTGCCAGCATGGGAACGTGACGAATCTTGCCCACCTCCGGCAGCTGCGCCTGGCCAAGGACGCGATGGACCGCGACTGGGCCGAGCCGCTCGACCTCGAGGCGATCGCCGCCCACGCCGGATACTCCCGCTACCACTTCGTGCGGGCGTTCAAGGCGGTGTACGGGCAGACACCTGGCCAGTACCTCTCGCGCCGCAGGGTCGAGCGGGCCGAGGAGATGCTGCGCACCGTCAATCTGTCCGTCACAGAGATCTGCACGCTCGTCGGATTCAGCAGCCTGGGCACCTTCTCCGCCCGCTTCAAGAAGCAGACCGGTCTCTCGCCGAGCGAGTACCGCGCCAAGCATGTCGGCCGCGGCGCCGCGCTCATCCCCGGGTGCTACGCGATGCTCTGGGCCGGCGGCTTCTCGCCTGCGCGTCCCACTGCCGGGCAGGACGTGAGTTCCGCGGCGCCCCGCAATTGTGAAGAAGCACGCTGAGTCAGCCGCTGCCTACGGTGGCAGAGCAAGAGAACGAGGACTGCGGCTCCGGCGGCCTTGAGCGACTGGACAGCCAGGTCGCGTTCGGGCCCCGACTCCGTCAGCGCCCTTCGTACGGACGCCCCGGCCGCCGACATTTCCCACGCAGCGTGCCGCCACCACGCCACGGCCACCCTCACCTCCGGTTCACTCGCCGTACCGACCGTCCGTCGGGTCGGCCGGTACGGCGGGTGCCCCGGTGCCGGCGCACAACGCATGGTGAGGCGTGAAATGGCGACGAATCGTCGGCAACGGTCGGATCAGGGGGAGCGGAGCGGCCCGACCTGTCAGCAGATCACGTTGAGCGCACCGGGTCGGACCCTCGCCGTCACCGGGAGCGACGCGTCGACCTCGCCGTCCGCGCCATAGGGGACGGGACGGTCCGCCTCGATGCGTACCTCCTTGCCGCGCAGGATCTCCACCTCGGGCCGTTCGAGGTGAGCGCCCGTCTTCAGCTCGTTCATCATCGTGAAGAACAGCCGCTTGGGGGCGTGCCGTATGACGACGACGTCCAGCAGCCCGTCGTCGACCCGCGCGCCCGGCGCGATGTTGCGGCCGAATCCGTAGAAGCCGGAGTTGGCCGCCACGACCGTGTAGCCGCGCCGTTCGTGCTCCGCCCCGTCGACCGTGATGCGGTATGCGGCGGGCCGCCACGCCACCACGGCCCGCAGGCCGCCCGCGTAGTACGAGGCGGCCCCCCGCAGCAGCCGGGAGGTGTTGGCGTGCCGGTTGGCCACCGCGTCCACGCCCGCGTACACGCTGCCGAGCACGGACGTGGCGTCATGGACGGCGGAGGTGACCTCGATGGTGTCGACCGGCCGCGGCGAGCCGTTCAGCAGCAGCTCGGCGAGGGCTTCGGGCTGGGACGGCAGGCCGAGCGCGCGGGCGAAGTCGTTGCCCCGCCCGGCGGGGACCAGGCCGAAGACGGCGTCGGTGCCGCTGAGCGCCCCGCCCACGCAGCCGGCCATACCGTCGCCGCCGACGGCAAGCACGACATGGCCCTGCCCGCCCGCCTGCCGGGCCACCTCCCGCGCGTGTTCCAGGCTGCGGCTGTACTGCGTGTCGAGCCGCGCCCCGGCCTCCCTCAGGAGGCGGGCCAGCGGAAGCAGGGCCGCCGTGCCGCTCGACCCGCCCGCGGCAGGGTTGACGACGGCGGTGAACTGTCGCATGAATGCGCCTCCGGAAGGCTGGGGCCGGTCAGCGGACGGGGATGAGGACGCCGGGGTTGAGGACCCCGGCAGGGTCGAGCTCGGCCTTGAGAGCCTGCAGGATACGGACCCCGACGGGGCCGATCTCCTCGGCGTACCAGTCACGGTGGTCCGTGCCGACGCCGTGGTGGTGGCTGATGGTGCCGCCCGAGGCCAGGATCGCGTCGTTGGCCGCTCGCTTGGCGGGTGCCCAGTGGGCGACCGGGTCGTCGCCCTGGGCCGAGACCACCGTGAAGTACAGCGACGCGCCGTTCTCGTACACGTGGGAGATGTGGCACATCACCAGGGGCGGCGTGCCGGCTTCGGTCAGGGTGGTCGTGAGCGCCTGCCGCACGGCTTCGTAGAGGCCCGGCAGGGCGGACCAGAAGCCGGCCGTCTCAAGCGTCTCGGCGAACGCGCCGGCGTCGAGCAGCGAGTCGCGCAGATACGGCGCGTTGTAGCGACCGTGTGCCCAGCGGTCGCCGGGCTCTTCGCCGGCGTACTCACCGCCGCAGGCGAGCAGCACCTCCCGGGCACGAGCCCGGCGGTCGGCGGTGTCCTCTTCTGTGCCCTCGTAACCGGCGATCGCCATGCAGCCGGCGGGCGGCTGCGCCTGCGAACTGCCGATCCGGTCGGGCTGCGCCAGGCCGATGAAGGTCTCGGTCTCGTCCGACAGACGCAGCACGGTCGGCCGCGGGCCGTCCTGGGCGAGCTTGCGCAGGGCGGCGGCCCCGGTTTCGAAGGACGGGAAGCGCCAGCCCTCGTAGACCCTGGACGCCGGCTGCGGCCTGATCCGCACGGTCACGGACGTGATCACGCCGAGAGCGCCCTCCGAGCCGAGGATCAGCTGCCGCAGGTCGGGGCCTGCCGCAGAGCGTGGCGCACGGCCGAGTTCGAGGGTCCCTTCGGGCGTGGCGACGGTGAGGCCGAGCACCATCTCGTCGAAGCGGCCGTATCCGGCCGATGCCTGGCCGCTGGAGCGGGCCGCCGCGAAACCTCCGACCGAGGCCCATTCGTACGACTGCGGGAAGTGCCCCAGGGTGAATCCCCGCTCGCCGAGCAGCCGCTCGCACTCGGGCGCACGCAGACCGGGCTGCAGGGTCGCCGTCCGGGAGACCTCGTCGAGGGCGAGCAGTGCGTCCAGCCGGCGCAGGTCGAGGGCGATGAAGCAGCGCTTGCCCTCGGGCGCCAGACCGCCGACGACGGACGTGCCGCCGCCGAAGGGGACGGCGGCGAGCCCGTGTGCCGCGCAGACGCGCAGCACGGCCACCACCTCGTCGTGGCTGCCCGGCAGCACGACGGCCGCGGGGACGTCGTCGACCTCACCGGCCCGGATGCGCAGCAGGTCGGGCGTCGACTTGCCGCGGGTGTGGCGGATACGGCTCTCCGCGTCGGTGCGTACATGCGCCGCGTCGCCCACGCACCCGGCGAGCGCCCCGCGGACCGCGTCGGTCAGCTCGGACGCGGGGACGTCGATCGCGTCGAGCGAGGCCGGTGCGCCTGCGCGCGGCGTCACACCGAGCAGATCGCGCAGCAGGCCGATCACCGTGTCCGGCAGCGGGGCCGCCTTGGCCGGGTCGCCCCAGCCGCTCCACAACATGTCCACTTGGGCTGTTTCCTCACCGTCGGTTCGCGGGGCGCACTGCCGCGCGGCCTGCACTGGCATTACACTGTGACAGATGACGCCCATTCGTCACAACCATTCGGACGGAGACACCGTCCTCGACGCCGCACGCGACTGCGTCCTGGCCGTCGGCGTGCGCAGGACGACCCTCACCGACATCGCCCGGCGCGCCGGGGTCTCCCGCATGACGCTGTACCGCCGCTGGCCCGACGTGCGCACCCTGGTCGGCGACCTGATGACGCGGGAGTGGATCGCCCTCGCCGTCGGCGCCATGCCCGGCCACGATCCCGGCACCCCCGCCCGGACGCGGCTCGTCGACGGACTCGTCGCAGGAGTCGCCGCCTTCCGGGCCCACCCGCTCTTCCACAAGATCATCGACGTGGACCCCGAACTGCTGCTGCCCTACGTCCTCGACCGCCGGGGAGCCAGCCAGGACGCGCTGCTGGGACTCATCACCGGCGGCCTCGAGGAAGGCCACGCCGACGGGTCCGTCCGGCGCATCCCCACCGACCGCCAGGCCCGCTCGCTGCTGCTCGTCGTGCAGTCCTTCACGCTCTCGCTGCGCACGATGACCGACGAGGCCGACCCCGAACTCACCGAAGCCGCCTTCCTCGACGAACTGCGGATCATCCTGGAGAGGACCCTCGCACCATGAGCAGCCCGGACCGGCCCGCCGCCACTTCCGCCACCCCCGCCGCCTCCTCGCTGAACGCGGCACGCCGCAGCCGGGAGCTCGCCGAACTCGCCGACGGAACCGAGGTCGACGTCCTTGTCGTGGGCCTCGGGGCCACCGGCGCGGGCGCCGCGCTCGACGCCGTCTCGCGCGGACTTGCCGTCGCCGCGATCGACGCACACGACCTGGCCTTCGGCACCTCCCGGTGGAGCTCCAAGCTCATCCACGGCGGACTGCGCTACCTCGCGACCGGCCACCTGGACGTCGCGCACGAGAGCGCCGTCGAACGGGGCATCCTCATGCAGCGCACCGCCCCCCATCTGGTGCGGGCCCAGCCCTTCGTCCTCCCGCTCACCCCCCTGGTCTCCCGCGGGCAGGCCGCACTGGCCTGGGCGGGCTTCCGGGCCGGGGACGTGCTGCGCGCCTGTGCCCGCACCTCGCGCACCGCGCTGCCCGCGCCCCGCACGCTCTCCGCCGTGGAGACCCGGCACATGGCCCCTGTGCTGCGGCCGACCGGACTGCGCGGCGGGCTGCTCTCCTGGGACGGCCAACTCACTGACGACGCCCGCCTGGTGACCGCTGTCGCACGGACCGCCGCGGCCCACGGGGCCCGCATCCTCACCCGTACCCGCGCGCTCGCCCTGAGCGGCACCGGCGCCCGGGTCCGCGACGAGGTGACGGGGGACGAGCTGGACATCCGGGCCCGCACCGTCATCAACGCCGCCGGGGTGTGGGCGGGCGGGCTGGTCGACGACATCCGCCTGCGACCCTCCCGCGGAACCCATCTCGTCCTGCGCTCACAGGATTTGGGCAGCCTCACCGCCGGCATGCACATCCCCATCCCCGGGGAGGCCAACCGGTTCGTCCTCGTCCTTCCGCAGGGCGACGGCCGGGTGTACGTGGGACTCACCGACGAGCCGGTCGAGGGCGAGGTCCCCGATGTGCCCGAGGTGCCGGAGACGGACATCGGCTTCCTCCTCGACGTCCTCGGCTCCGCCCTCGACGTGGCCCTGGGCCGCCAGGACGTGGTGGGCGCCTTCGCCGGGCTCCGGCCCCTCCTGGACACGCGAGCGGCGGGTCCGGACGCCGCCGCCGGCCAGGGACGTACGGCCGACATCTCCCGCAGGCACGCGGTGCTCACCTCGCCGGAAGGGGTGGTCACCGTCGTCGGCGGCAAGCTCACCACGTACCGGCGGATGGCCGAGGACGCCGTCGACGCGGCCCTCGTGTCCGGCCGCCTGACCGCCGGCCCCTGCCGTACGGCCGCCGTGCCCCTGGTCGGCGCCGCCTCCGCCGGTACGCTCGCGCGGCTGGACGCGCCCCGGCGCCTGGTCCGCCGCTACGGGGCGGAGGCCCCGGCCGTCCACGCCCTCGGCCTCGCCGATCCCGCCCTGGCCCGGCCGGTCGTCGAAGGTCACCCCGTCACCGGGGCCGAACTGGTGTGGGCGGTACGGCACGAGGGCGCCCTCGACGAGTCGGACGTCCTGGACCGCCGCACGCGCATCGGCCTCGTCGACGAGGACCGCCGGGAGGCCCACTCCGCGGCCCGCGAGGCGCTGGACCGCTGCACCGTCTGACGCCGCACCTCCGGCGCGTCCTGCGGGCGCGGCTCCCCCGGCCCCGCGCCACGCTCGGCCCTGAACGCCCTCGCCCTCTGAGCGCCAACTGCTCCGGGCGAGGGCGTTGTTGCACACGGTCACCTCCCCGATACCGGTGCCGGCCCCTGGAGCCACCCGGCGCAGATGACCTCGTTCCCCGTCGACGCGCGCACCCGGCCCACCTGTTCGCCGTGATGTCCCGTAATCTTGCGGTTTGATGTGTCGCCTGGGTCACGTTAGGGCCATAGCCTGAAACCTGTGGGGCTGATGGTGCGTCTGTCTTGACGGCGCCGGAAGGCAGCGGACAGTAGCGTCGCGGAGCTGTTGTCCGGCCGTCTTCGCCGTTGGGACAACAGCACTCACATGGTCACGGTACGTACTGAAACCACTACGTCGTAGCCACGTACTGTCACATGAGAAGCCCGGGCAGGCTCGCACGGGCAGGGGAGGAACCAGACATGAAACCGTTCGCGTGGAACTACGCTCGCCCTGCCGATGCGGCGGTCGACATCGCCCCCTACGCGTATGACGCCGCGCTGCAGCTGAACGTTCTGGCCGACGGCCGTCCCGCCATCATGGACAGAGCACTGCTCGCGGCGGCCGGCACGACGACGTCGAAGGCCGGCTCCGCCACCCACTTCGACGACTGACCGGCTGTGCGAAGTGACGGTGCTGGTACTCACATGCGAAGGCGATGTCACCGCCGACATGGTGGTGGCGGAGCTGCACGAACAAGGCGTCCCGCTGGTGCGGTTCGACCCTGCTGAACTCCCCAGCGGCGGGGCCATGTCGGCGGAGTACGTAAGGGGGGAGTTCCGCGGGTATCTGTCGAGCGGCGGCCGTGTGGCGAGCATGGAGGGCCTGCGCTCCGTATGGATCCGCAGGCCGGGGGAGCCTGCGGCACACGCCGCGGAACCGTCCGACTGGCTGACCGTCGAGAGCTCCCACGCCCTGTACGGAATGCTCGACAGCACGGGTGCGCGATGGATGAACCACCCCAGCGCGGCTGCCAAGGCGCGCCGCAAGCCCTGGCAGTTGCGCATCGCGCACCTCAGCGGTTTCGCGGTGCCCGCCACCCTTGTCACCACCCATCCGACGATGGCGCGTCAGTTCGCGGAGCAGTACCGGCATGTCGTCGTGAAGTCGGTGTCCGGCAAGTCGCCGGGCAACCCGCCGATGGCGCTGCCGACCACGCTCGTCCCCCCTGACGCGGACTTCTCCGGTGTCGCCGCCGCGCCCACGCTGCTGCAGCGCTACATAGCCAAGCGCGCCGACATCCGGCTGACCAGCGTCGGCGACCAGCACTTCGCGGCACGCAAAGCGGCGGAACCGGGGCAGGTCGACGGCCGTTACGGGGACACCGGCCACGAGTGGCAGCCCGTGGAGACGCCCCCGCAGATCGCGCGCGCCGTCGAGACCTACAAGAAGCACGCCGAACTCGCTTACGGCGCCTTCGACTTCGCAGAGGATTCCACGGGGACGTGGTGGTTCCTGGAGTGCAACCAGGGCGGCCAGTTCGGTTTCGTGGAGCTGGAGACCGGCCTCCCGATCGCCCGGGCGGTCGCAACCTGGCTGGCCGCGGATGCGGTGTGAAGAGGGCCGCCGCCAGGACCGTCCTTCGGGCCGAGGAGACCCGTCAGGCTTCGGCAGTGGCGTGCCGGTCCGTGATGAGACGCATGACCTTCCCGCTGACGGGTGCCTCGAGCTCGCCGCGCACGTCGAGCAGCCGGACGACGATGTTGTCCCGCTGGAAAATGGTGCTGCCGGCCACGAGACTGTCCGGACGGGCGGCCTCTGCCTCGTCGGCCTCGGCCAGGGCGCGGGCCGCCCCCATTCCCTGCCCCGGCTCTACCTGGTGGATCATCGCCAGCCGCCGGACGCCCGGCTCATCCGGCCGGTCGGCCATGACGTGGTGCACGGTCGGCAGTGCGGCGCGCATGAAGAACATGCGGGCGGACTCCGGGTCGTCGAGATCCCGCTCGACCTCCAGATACGGGTTGATGGCCTCCTCGACGGCCCGTACCTCCGGCTGCCGCGCGACGTGGTGCAGGGCCGTCATGAGGTCGCCCTGGACCTCGATGGTGCGTACGACACGGTTGCCGTGCATGAAGAGCGAAGTGCGGTGCAGTCGGGTGTGGGCGTCCGCGCGTGCCTGCGGTGACGCGTAGGCCGCCAGGATGTCCGCGACGGCCTGCTCGCTGCCCGGCTTCACGGTGAAGGTGAGCGCGTGCCGGACCAGACCGTCACTCACGCGCGGCGCCGTCTGGAGCCTGCCCAGTCGCCGAGGGGCGGCGTGGGCCATTCCGGTTTCCCGCAGGACGCTGTATCGGAAAGACCGGGTGCTGCGTGCACAGACACTCAGCGGTTTGACCATCTCGAGGTGCTCGTCGCTGTTCACCCAGGACAGGAAGGGCACAGCGCTCTGCCATTCACTGGTGATGAGCCACTGCGAGGGATTCTCGATCGACTGGCACAACTGGTCGCTGATGTGGCCCGGTACGGACGCGACCTGGTCGCACAGCTGATCGTACGCGGCGAGAAACTGTGGCTCGGTGCCTTCGTGCAGATCCATCAGAAGTACGACCCTGAGCATGGCACCGTCGAACGACGAAATCGACACGCGATCAGAGACTGCGATAGTCATGTGCTCCTGCCTTCATCCATTCCGATGGTTCCGCTGGGCACAGGAAACGCTGACCTGCCACCTTTCGGCCCGTTGCGGAAGAAAGTGAGGGTGCACCCGATTCTCGTCGGGCCATATCGATGATGCGAGGGGGAGTGATCCATTTGAGGGAGCGTCCGCGCACGGAAGCCGAGCACCCGCGGTACGGCACAACGGGCCCTGCCGGACGGGCCAGTGGGCGCCGGCAGGTAGGACGATCTGCATGAATCCCCGCTTTGTGCAGGTCAGGTCATCGTCACGCGAGAGGTGCTCGGCGGTCGCGAATGGCTGCTCCATCCCCTGCGCGTGGTCTTCGACGACGGCTGCACCCTCGCCGCGTATCTGGCCCGGGGAACCCCGCTTACTTTCGGGCTCGGTGAATTCAAATGGGGATTGCATCCATGGATTGAATTCGCCCACTCCTGACAGTCCACCGGTGTTCTCCAGCTGCAACGCGCACAGGACGGGTATGCGGTCCGGGCGCGTTGGCAGGCAGCCGAACTCAAGGACTGGTACATCAATTTCCGGAAGCCCATGCGTCGTACGGAGCGCGGCTTCGACACCCTCGACCCGGAACTCGACCTGGTCCTCCCGGCCGACGGCTCCGGCTACGTATCCAAGGACGTCGACCACTTCGAGGAGCGGGTGCGCGCGGGCGGCTTCGACCTGGGTGAGGCGGAGGCCGTGCGCGCCTCGGCGGCCGAAGCCGTGGACTTGATCGAGCGCGGGGACTGCTGGTGGGAACAGTGGCGTGACTGGCAACCACCGACCCGTGCCATGGTGCCCGGGCTCGTTCCTCTGGGGGACGACATGGCGCTGCGTGGCGGTGCCTGACCGATCCCGCCGATCTCCGCGGACGGCTTCCGCCATGGGGACCGGCCGGTCCGCGGTGCACAGGTCGACGCATCGTCGTTCACGGGTGCGGCGCACGCGACACTCTGGCCATGGGCCGTCGGCGCGGTCATGCCCTAGCGTCGGCTCATGACCGAGTTCAGCAGCTTCGCCGTGCACGTCCCCGACGCCGGCCTCGAGCCCGATCCGATCGATCCGGCGCAGATCGTGGAGGGCACCCCCGACGTGTCGGGGAAGGTGCTGTGGGAGTCCCCGGACGGCACGCAGATCCGAGGCATCTGGGAGATCACCCCTGGGGTGGTCACCGACACCGAGGCGGACGAACTCTTCGTCGTGGTCAGCGGCCGCGCCACGATCGCCGTCGAGGGCGGCTCCACCTTCGACGTCGGGCCGGGGGACGCCTGCGTACTGCGCGCGGGGGACCGGACGACCTGGACGGTGCATGAGACGTTGCGCAAGGCGTACCACATCACGCTGAGCTGAGACCGGCTCTCATCGACCTCTTCCCCGCCGGGGCGCTGAAGGGTGTGCGGGGCGGACGCGTCAGCGCGCGTCGCGGTCGACCAGCAACTGCTCCACGCGGTCGAAGCGTTCGTGCAGCGCCCGTACTTCCGCGTGCATCGCGGCCTCACCCTGCTCGGCGTACCGGTGCGCCGTCGCACCCAGGGCCCGGGCGTCCTGCTGCGCCCTGCCGACGAACCAGGTGGCGAGGGCCGCGGTGATCATGCCGAAGGTCGTGATTCCGGCCAGCATCACCACGGCGGCGATGACCCGGCCCCACGCGGTCACCGGGTAGAGGTCGCCGTACCCGACCGTCGTCGCGGTCTCGACGGACCACCAGACGGCCTGCGGGAAAGAGGTGATGGTGGCATTGGGCGCGTTCTGCTCGGCCGACACCATCAGAGCCGATCCGGCCAGCAGTACGACGGCCGTCACGAGTGACACGCACAGGGCCGCCCGCACATGGAAGGCGCGCCACCACCGGTTGCCCAGCAGGCGGCCGAGGAAGAGCGCGAGGAACGGCTGCTGCATGGGCAGACCCTCCGGGCCGCGACGGGTGGGGACACCGTGGGGAGGCTACCGCCGCGTCGCGTATGCCGGCCGGTACGACACACGCCCGAGAAGTCGGGCCCCGGCCCTCGCCGTGGCGACAAAAGCTGCGCCCCCTGGTGGGGGCCACCCGGCCTCGTTGAGGCGCGGGCTGCGGCCCACGACCTTCGACAACGAGGAGCGGACCCGCCCCCTCGGGTCGGCTCCGTCGGGCGTTGGCCCATGACGGTGGTCCTGTAAAGCTCCGGACTCGCTCACGCCGGCGTTTCCGCATGTCGGATTCCACCGCTCGCCTCACCTGGGCCATCATGAGCCGCCATCGGCCGACCGAAGTCTGCGAAGAGGTGGACCATGGCAGGACTCCGGATGGGACAGGGTGTACTGCGCCGCAAGCCCATCGAGCAGATCGAAGAAGGCGCCCCGAGCGAACAGCTCACCAGGACACTCGGCCTGACGCAGCTGACGGCCATCGGTGTCGGCGGCATCATCGGCGCCGGAATCTTCGCGCTCGCCGGGGCGGTCGCGAACGGTACTGCCGGGCCCGCGGTGCTCATCTCGTTCCTGATCGCGGGCGTGGCGAGCGCGGCCGCGGCCTTCTCGTACGCCGAGTTCGCGGGGATGATCCCGAAGGCCGGATCGGCGTACACCTACGGCTATGCCGTGCTCGGTGAGCTGGCGGGCTGGTTCATCGGCTGGGACCTGCTGCTGGAGTACACGGCGATCGTGGCCGTGGTCGCCATCGGAATCTCGGGCTACTTCGGGTTCCTCCTCGGTGCGATGGGCGTCGACCTGCCGGCATGGATGCTGGGCGCGCCGGGCACCGGTGAGGGGCGTGAGGTGGATCTGTTCGCGATGATCCTGTGCCTGTTCACCGCCTACCTGCTCACCCTCGGCATCAAGAACGCGGCCCGGTTCGAGACGGTCGTGGTGGTGCTGAAGGTCCTGGTCGTCCTGCTGGTGATCGTCATCGGCTTCTTCCACATCGACACGTCCAACTACAACCCGTTCTTCCCGTACGGCGTCGGCGGGGCGTTCACAGGTGCGGCGACCGTGTTCTTCGCCGTGTTCGGGTACGACGCCATGTCGACGGCGGCCGAGGAGTCCAAGGACGCGCAGCGGCACATGCCGAAGGCGATCATCTACTCGCTGGCGATCTCGATGGTGCTGTACGTGCTGGCCTGTCTGGTGCTGACGGGGATGCAGAACTACACGGAGATCGACCCGGAGAGCGGGTTCTCGACGGCCTTCGAGTCGGTGGGGCTGGCGGGTCTCGCGAACCTCATCGCGGTGGGCGCGATCATCGGCATCCTCACGGTGATGTTCACCTTCATGCTGGGCGTGACCCGGGTGTGGTTCTCGATGAGCCGCGACGGTCTGCTGCCGCACTGGTTCGCGAAGACGCACCCGACGAGGCACGTGCCGGTGCGTGTGACATGGATCGTCGGCGTGGCGTCGGCACTGATCGCCGGGTTCCTGCCGATCGGTGAGGCGGCGGAGCTCACCAACATCGGCATTCTGCTCGCGTTCGTCGTGGTGTGCCTCGCGGTGATCGTGCTCCGTCGCCGGCAGCCGGACCTGCCGCGGAGCTTCCGCTGCCCGGGCATGCCGTTCGTCCCGGCGATCGGTGTGGTGTTCTCGCTCTGGCTGATCACCTTCCTGGCCTGGCAGACCTGGCTCCGGTTCCTGGTGTGGCTGCTGATCGGTTTCGTGATCTATTTCGGCTACTCGTACCGGAAGTCGAACCTTGCCAGAGGCGAGAGCGGGGCCGCACCGAAGCAGCCGTGATGTGACCGGCGACCCACGCCCATCCTGACGGGGTGGCCTCGAGGTGAAGGGACGAGCACGTCACCGAACGCGGGCCTCCTTGGCGGCGGTTCGGCACCCTGGCCTGCCTCAGGAGCTCGTGAGGACGACGAGTCGCTGGGTAGCCCGTGTCATCGCGACATAGCGGTCGACCGCTCCCTCGGTACCGTTGCCGAACGCCTCCGGGTCGATGAGGGCGACCAGGTCGAACTCGAGTCCCTTCGACAGCTCCGGAGTCAGCGACCGGACGCGGGACGTCGCCCGGAACGTGCTCTCGTCGGTGTCACCCACACCGATGACGCATGCGGTTCCGTCGGTGTGCGAGGCGAGCCAGGTGTCGAGGACCGAGTCCAGTTCCGCAACAGATCCGTGCACGACGGGGATGCCGCTGCTGCGGATCGAGGTCGGCACATTGGCGTCCGGGAGTACGGCTCGGATGACCAACTCGGCTTCCGTCATGACCTCTTCCGGCGTTCGGTAGTTGATGCTGAGGGAGGCCACGTCGATCCGGTCGAGCCCGATCCGTTCGAGCCGTTCCTGCCACGACTCCGTGAACCCGTGCCTGGCCTGGGCGCGGTCCCCGACAATGGTGAAGCTCCGAGAGGGGCAGCGGAGCAGCAGCATCTGCCATTCTGCGTCGGTCAGTTCCTGTGCCTCGTCCACGACGATGTGCGCGAAGGGGCCGGCGAGAGGTTCCGGCTCGGTGCCGGGCAATGCGGTCTCGTCGATCAGGCTGTCCCGCAGGTCCTGTCCGTGCAGCATCGTCACCGCGCCTTCTCCGTCGTCGTCGGCCGCGAGCACGTTGTCGATGACCCCGGCCATGCGCTCGCGTTCGGCGGCGACGGAGGCCTCGTGCCGGCGCTTGCGCAGAGATGCCTCCGGGTCGCCGAGCCGCTGTCGTGCCGCGTCCAGGAGCGGCAGGTCGGACACCGTCCAGGCCTGGGCGTCCTCGCGCTGCAGCGTGCGGACGTCGTCGCGGCTGAGCCAGGGAGCGCACATCCGCAGATAGGCGGGTACGGACCACAGGTCGCCGACGAGGTCTGCCGATTCCAGCAGCGGCCACGCGCGATGGAGGGTGCCGACCAACTCCTTGTCGTTCAGCAGTGCCCTCCGGAACTGCTCGCGCGGGACGTCGCCGTTGTGCTTGTCCATCAGGATCGAGACCAGCTCTTCCCAGATCAGGTCCCGTGCCTCGTTGTGCGGAGCGCTCGGCCCCGGAGCCTCGAACGCCTCGGCCCAGTCGTCGGCGCTCAGCCGGATGTCGGACCAGGGTGTCGAGACCGTCATCCCCTGGGCGGGCGGTTCCTCGTAGAACCTGACGGCCTTCTCGATCGCCTTCACCATGTTCGCGGACGACTTCAGGAGGGCCACATCCATGTCTGCCTCGGCCTTCGCTGCGGCTCCCTCGGGGACGAGGTCCCGCAAGGTGCACGTCTGGACGCCCTCCTCGCCGAGGCTGGGGAGAACGTCGGCGACGTAGGCCAGGTACGGCTGGTGCGGACCGACGAACAGTACGCCGCCCCGGCGGTGGCCGAGGCGCGGGTCGGAGTAGAGGAGGTGGGCGGAGCGGTGCAGTGCGACGACGGTCTTCCCTGTGCCCGGACCGCCGTCGACGACGAGCGCGCCGCGGGAGCCCGCCCGGATGATGGCGTCCTGGTCGGCCTGGATGGTGGCGAGCACGTCACGCATCCGGGCGGACCGGTTGCTGCCCAGGCCGGCGATGAAGGCGGACTGGTCGTCGAGCGCGGCGTGCCCTTCGAGCCCGTCGGCGGAGAACACCTCGTCCCAGTAGTCGCTGATCCGGCCGCGGATCCAGCGATACCTGCGGCGGCTCGCCAGACCCATCGGGTTGGCGTGGGTCGCCGCGAAGAACGGCTCAGCCGCGGGGGAGCGCCAGTCGATGAGCAGCCGGCGGCCCGTGCTGTCGGTGAGACCGAGGCGACCGATGTACACGGGCTCGGGGTCGTCCTCGCTGACGATGCGTCCGAGGCACAGATCCAGACCGAAGCGACGCAAGGCACGCAGCCGACCGGCCAGCCGGTGGACCTCCAAGTCCCGCTCCATCGCCTCCCTGCCGACGCCGCCGGGCGCCCTGCGTTCGGCATCCAGGCGGTCGGACAGGTCGGCGATCGTCTGCTCGAGGCTCTCCGCGACGGCCGCGAAGTGCTGCTCGTCGTCGGCGATCAGCAGGGGGGCGGCCTTGGGGGAGAGGTGGCCGGGAAGGTCGAACGCGCTGATGGTCAGGGGGTTCATGTCACCAGCTCCGAACCGAGGTCGCTCCCGCGAAGTCCGGCTGCGCGCCCACCGGCACCCGGCCTGGCGCCCGCAGCCGCAGCGCGAGTCCCGCAATCGGTTCGTCGTCACCGCGCGACCCATAAGCGGACAAGAATGCATGCACTTCGTGAATCTCCCATTTCTACGTGTATTTGGGCTCGGCCGGTGATTGTGCCGCACCACCGGGGCCTTGCCGCAAGGCCCCCTGTGCGCTATAAGTTGAGAGTGGAAAGGAGTGGGTACTCCCCTTTCCCCTGATCGTCCGCAGTGACGGACACCCTCCTCGCGAAGCGGCAGCGCGCCGCGTACGGCGATTTCTTCGCCCCAAAGAGGATTCCCGCGCCCCTGCCTGCCGCCGCGGATCGAGAAGTTCTCACACTCTTCGCGGTGGCCGGCTCGCACGTCGTCGAGAGCGCCGCCGAGCACCTCTGCGAGTCGAAATCCTGCTCTTCCAGCGCCTGTTGCGCATGCAACGCGCCCGTTTCGCAGCTCCGCAGAACGTCTGTCTGGGAATTCCCGCAGCCGAGTGAACCTCGGCGGCATTTCCACGGTCTGAGATCACGGCACGTGCCGAAGGGGCAACGACCGTAACAGCCAGGCCCTTTGGCAACCGACCCGGAAATGGAGACCAACCCCCCATGAGAGACTTCCTGCCCCGCCGCCACGCCCGCCGGATAGCCTCCGTCGGACTGGCGTCGAGTGCGGCGCTGGCACTCGTCGTCACGGCCGCCGCGACGGCCGCGGCACAGGCGGCGCCTTCCGACGAGCGGACCAAGCCCAGCATCAAGATCATCGGCGGCGTGGAGCAGTCCGACTCCGCCTACCCCTGGATGGCGGCCGTGCTGGTCAAGGGCGCGAAAAGCCCGGTGAAGCGTCAGTTCTGCGGCGCCAGCCTGATCAGCCCTGACGTCGTCATGACCGCCGCCCACTGTGTGACGGGCACCAAGGCGAAGGAGATCGAGGTCACCGTCGGCCGCACCGTACTGTCCCAAAAGCGACAGGGCCAGCTCCGCAACGTGACCGGCATCGTCTCGCACCCCCGCTACCTCAAGGGGGACGAAGCATACGACCTGGCGCTCCTCGAGCTGGCCAAGCCGGTGAAGGGCATCGCCCCCGTCAAGCTGCCGACGCCCGGCACCGACGCCCTCCTGCGCCCCGGCGCCAAGGCCAAGGTCATCGGCTGGGGCAACACGGACACCGAGCTGCCCAGCTTCCCCGACCGGCTGCGCGGAGTGAACGTGCCCCTGCTCTCGCACCCTGAGTGCACGGCGACGTACCCGGGCTACAACAAGGCCGTCAACGTCTGCGCGGGCGTGGAGGGCAAGGACTCCTGCCAGGGCGACAGCGGCGGCCCGCTGTTCCGCAAGGTGTCCGGCCGTACGTACCAGATCGGCATCGTGTCGTACGGCGAGGGCTGCGGCGAGCAGGGCGCCCCCGGCGTCTACACCTCCACCAGCTCGGCCAAACTGTGGAAGACCCTCGACGAGTCCCGCGAGGGCAAGCGGATCAAGAAAAAGCTCGGCCGCTGACCGTGACAGCGTGCCAGACGCGGTGGCGGTGTGACGCGCTGCCGTAGTGACGGGTGCCGGGCCGGTGGGACCGCCCCGGCACCCGGAACGTCCGGCGATGAGGGGCGCGGGCGGGATGCAGGCACTGTGCACGCTGCGTAAACTCGAATTCGGACATCAGTCCAGCGGTCGTCGGGATCACTGGTTGCCGCAGAGGCCCGGAGGTCCTGCAGCACCGGCGAGGCACCTCAACGACAGAGTCCTTGTCGGTTCGCCCTCCCGCCGCCATGCGGCGCAGCGCTGGGCATCCGCCGAGCCCGTTCTCGTCGCTCTCGCCGAGGGCCTCGGGATCCGTGGCGAGCAGCAGACCGGAGACCCCGCGGACGATGCCGTGGCGACGGTGGTGGCCGCTGTCAACGACGCACTGCTGGAACTGGAGGCAGAGCGGCAGCGGCGGGGTTTCGAGCAGGCTGCCTTCGACAACATCTGGCGCGGCCTCGAATGATCCGCCCACAGGGCAACTCCCGCGCAACCAGCTCGAGCAACGCCCACCCGTACAGGCCGCGCCGCCGCACCTGACAGAGCGCTGACTACGCTCGCTGGAAGGGTGTTCACCGGGTAAGTCGCCTGACGAGCCAGACACCGCCGCATATCAGCCCGATCCCAGCAGCGCCCCAACGGCAGACGGTGCCCGCCGATGAACCTGCGGGGAGAACGGCCTCCGCGACCACCTGACCGATAGTTGCGAACGCCGCCAGAATCGCAAGGAACCCGATCCCTGCGATCGTGAGGTCTGCCTCATCATGTTGCCGGGATGTCCGTCGCTCCATGTCAGCATCCTTCCTCGCAGGTCGGCGAAACGCCAAGGGTGTTCTCGCCAAGCGATGGGCGTCCCGCCGCCCTCGCGGCAATGACGCTGTAGCCGCCGCCGGCGCAGACGCCCGGCGTTCCGATGCGCTCGGCGTCGACGTGGTCGAGCGACTGCATGTAGTCGACAGCGGCACGGACGTCCTCGACGCGGGCGTAGGGGTCCTCCAGGTGGTGCGGCTCGCCGCCGCTGTCGCCCTGGATACCTCTCGACGTGGGCGCGGATGTCGGATCGGGCGGATGGTGGCATGCGGGCACCTTGCGTGGAACGTGGAACGGGCGTGGGCGCCGACGAGTGCGGTGGGCCAAGGGGCGGCGGTGGTCATGTGGCCACCTCCGGCTCCGCGGTGCGAGGCCGGTAGCCACCGGCTTGCAGGGTGAACATCGCCGAGTAGGCACCGCCGAGGGCCATCAGGTCGTCGTGGGTGCCGGACTCGGTGATGCGGCCGTCGTCGAAGACGTAGATCGTGTCGCAGTCGACGACGCTGGCGAGCCGGTGGGAGATCAGGACGGTGATCTGGTCCTCGCGCAGTCGTCCGCGCAGCACGGCCTCGTAGACGGAGTGTTCGGAGGGCGGGTCCATGCTTGCGGTCGGCTCGTCGAGGAGCAGCAGTGGCGCGTTTTTGTACAGGCCGCGGGCCACCGCGATCTTCGCCCACTGGCCGCCGGACAGCTGCTGTCCGCCCTTGAACCGTTTGGACAGCAGCGTCCGCCAGCCGTCGGGCAGCGAGGCGATGACGCCGTCGGCGCCGGAGGCGTGGGCGGCGGCCAGGGCGCGCTCGGGGTGGGCCTCGGTGAGGGTGCCGGTCGCTGCGGTGATGTTTGACAGGGCGCTGAACGGAAAGCGAACCGGCTCCTGCAATACGCACGCGACCTGACGGTGCAGCGACTGGGCGTCCATGTCCCGCACGTCGACGCCGTCCCACCGCACGCAGCCCTGCTGCGGCTCGTACAGTCCGGCCAGGAGCTTGGCGCAGGTGGACTTGCCCGAGCCGTTGAGGCCGACGAAGGCGACCTTCTCCCCGGCCGTCAGGGTCATGTGGATGCCGTTGAGGGCCGGAGAGTCCTTGCCGGGATAGGTGAAGTGGACGTCGGTCACCGTGACCGTCCTCACCGCCGACGGTGCTTCCAAGGCTGCCTGCATCGGCAGGAGTTGGCGGCTGCGTTCCTGCACGGCGAGGAGGTCGTCCACCCACAGGGCGTGCTCGTAGACGAGGTGGGCGACCTCGACGAGACGGGTGAGTGCAGCCTGGCCGGACTGAATGGCGAGGACCGCGCCGGCCCCGGCGGCCAGCGGAAGCCATCCGGTGATCAGCATGCTCGCCAGAGCGGCGTAGGTGATGCCGCTGCCGAGTCCGCCGACGGCCCGCCCCGCGAGGTTGAGCAGCGCCGAGTGCACGCCCAGCCGGGTGTCCTCCTCGGCGATCTTCACGGTCAGGCGCCGGTGTTCGTCCAGCAGAGCACCTTGCGCGGTGTCCGAGCGCAGCTCGGCGGCGGCGTCCACGTCGAGCATCAGCCAGGAGAAGACCCGGACGCGGCGCTGCAGGGCGTTCCACCGCTTGAAGGACGCGAACCGGGCTCGGGCGCTGCGCACGGCGGCGAAGCCGACGGGCAGCACGGACAGCAGGAGAAGCGGCAGGAGCGCGGGATGGAGGACACCGAGCACACCGGCGGTTCCGACGAGCGCGAGCGCGGCGGAGGCGAGGGAGACGACTTGGCCGACGATCTGCCGTGCGTAGAACAGCCCGCGGTCGTTGGCGCGGTGGACCTCGTCGTGCCAGCCGGCGTCCTCGACCGCCTCGAGCCGTACGTGCGCGGTGAGACGGAGGAACTCGCACTCCAGGGCGGTGCGGATCTTCGGTGTGACGCGGGCCTGCGCGACCGCGACGGCCGCCTCGAGTGCAGCACGGGCGGCCAGTAGGCCCACCACCAGAAGCAGTTGAGGAATGGAAGCCCGCACGCGGTCGGGGGTGGGTCCCTGGGCGAACAGGTGCTGGAGGACCGCTACGCCGGCGATCAGCCCGAAGGCACTCATCGCGGCCGATGCCAGCTGGCACACGAGGATGCAGAGGGTGGCGCGCCGGTCGGCCTTCCAGGCGAGCCGCCCGATCAGGGCGGTGATCTCGGGCAGGCGTACGAGGACCTGGCGCACGGTGGCGCCGGCGGCGGCGCCGTCGTGGACCGACCAGTACGCCTCTTCCAACTCGTCGGTCAGGTTGTCGTCCTGGGGGCCGGCGGGCACCGTCGCGGGCGGGGGAGGCAGTGGGGCGGTGCGCGGTGCCGGGATGCTGCCGGCACCGGCAGGGGCATCGGCATCCGTGGGATCGCTCATGCCGGTCACCTCGCATCCGGTTGTGCTGAGAGGCGGGCGCCGCAGGCATGGCAGGCACCGCAGGCACCGCAGACATGGCGCCGGACGCACGCGGAGTACGGGACGGCAGGCCGGCGATGTTCGAAAAGGATGGAGGGAGGTACGAGGGTAGGCGTGGGGTTCAGGAGGTCCTCCAGATGGGTGCACGAGGGGTACTGGTGCTCCAATAACGGCCCCTGGATGGACCCGTAACGGGTAGTTCCGGGGCAGAACGTGGAAGGGTGTTCTATTAGGCGCTCGTGGTCAACTGCGTCTGGCCTCGGGTGCAATTGGACGCCGGTGACGTCACCACCCTCTCCGCTCTCCACAACATCGAAGCAGGAGCATCCACGTTCGCCCTATTCGAGCAATCACCGCAGCTACAGGCGTTCCGGGAGGCACCGTAGGCAGGGACAACACACCCGGGCCGGGCTGCCTCTGCAGCAGTCCCGATCGGCCGAGCGCAGCCACGGCTACCACCGAGTACTGCATGAGTTCACCGAGCAGATCGAACGGCTGCTCACCGCCTTCCTGCTCTTCGCTCTCGGGGCTACCTCGCCACTACTGGCTTGCCGAACCTCACCTGGCAAGGAGCACTCGTCGCCGTCCTGCTCGTGCTGATCGTCCGCCCTGCCGCGGGGTGGGTCAGCCAACTCGGTTTCCCCGCCGGCCCCCGGGAGCGGCCGGTCGCCTCCCTCTTCGGTATCCGAGGAATCGGCTCACTCTTCTACCTCGCCTACGCCCTCGGCCACAGCGACGATTTCACCGCCCACGCGCAACAGCTCTGGTCCGTCGTCGCCTTCAACGTGCTCGTCTCCGTCGTTGTGCACGGCACCGCAGCCACACCGCAGCCTCGACCGGCTACGCAGGACGTCATCCACACCACCCTGACCGGCGGGCGTCGGAGGCTTCCGGGCTAAGAAGTCACGCGGCTCGTCAGTGACGTAGCCGGGCGGCTGCGGCCAGAATCGGGGTGCTCACGACGGTGGCTGCGGCGCCGAGCGTGGTGTCGGTGGCCAGAATCCATCGGACTGTCTTCATGGCCAGGGTGAGGACTTCGCTGCCGCGCTGGCGCATGCCGGCCTCGAACTGGCCGACGGCGTCGGTGAGAGTGGTGCCGTCGGCAGCGTTGCTGACGTGCTTGAGCAGGCTGGCGGCGTCGCGGATGGCCGCGCCGGCTCCCATTCCGGCGGTGGGTGGTGTGGCGTGGACGGCGTCGCCAAGCGCGGTGATGCGGCCCGCGGGCCAGGGTGCGAGATCGTCCGCGCGGGTGGAGGCGGCGTTGAAGCGGAACCCAGCCACGCTGAGCGGGTCGGCACGGGTTATGATCTCGAGCGTGTGCTCGGCCCAGCTTCGCTCGCGGAACCGTCCGAGCAGCGCGGTCTTCAACTCGCCGCCACGCAGGTCACGCAGGGATTCAGTCGCAGCGGATTCGGGGAACATGGCGCCCCAGATGTAGGTGGGTCCGGTGGTAACCGACATCCGCAGCTCGGGGGCGACGAGCGCGGCGTTGCCGACCGGGTCGAGGAAGCCGATGTAGAGCGCTGCTCCGCGCGGGCCGACCGCCAGCCCCGATCGCGGCCTCAGCCGCTGCTGCTCGCCGGGGCTCAGGTCTTGTAGGAGAGTACGGCCGGAGAACCCGATGATGCCCGCCGGGCTGTTAGTCGGGCCTCCCGCCAGGTGGCGGGCGACCACCGAGTGGGTGCCGTCCGCGCCCACCACCAGATCCGCCGAGACCGGCGAGCGGTCGGTGAACAGAACCCCGGGCGCGCCGTCGTCATTATGGCCAACGTCGGACACGCTGCATCCCAGGTGCAGGCCATCACCGACCGCTTCGGCCAGCAGCATCCGCAGTGTGATCCGATCGACGTCGACACTCCCGCTGCCGCTGAGGTCCGGCCCATGGCCGAGCAGCCGGCCGCGGCGGTCCCAGAACGCGTCACGCTCGCGCAGCCGCAGCGCCGAACCCGATGCCAGCAACCGCTGCATGATCTTCGGTTCCACCAGATCTTTCAGCGCCGACTGCGCCCGCTCGTCCAGGGTGATGTGGTAGCCGCCCGTCGCCCCCACATCGGTGTCGCGGTCGAATACCGCCACCTCGAACCCCCGGCGACGCAGTCCCGCCCCCAGTGCGAGCCCGCCGATCCCGCCACCGACCACGACCACACGCATACCCGACCGTCCTTTCCGCCACTGCTCGCCTGAACAGAACCCACCCTGACATCGGTAGTGGACACCTAGTGGCCACTACCGGTCATGATGGGACGATGGCGAACACCTCACACCGGGCGTTGCGACTGCTGTCCTTGCTCGGATCAGGACGGCAGTGGCCGCTGCGCGAGCTCGCCAGACGGCTCGGGGCCAGCGAACGCACCGTCCGCCGCGACATCGAAACCCTGCGCCAGCTGGACTACCCGATCGCCACCATCCACGGCCCCGACGGCGGCTACCGGCTCGGCGCCGGGCACACCCTGCCGCCACTGTTGTTCGACCACGATCAGGCCCTCGCGGTCGCGGTGGCCCTGCAGACCGCGCCCAGTACGATGTTCGGCCTCGGAGACGACGCGGCGCGGGCACTGGCCACTCTGCACCAGGTCATGCCCCCTGCGCTGCGGGCATCCATGGAGAGCCTGCGCCTGACGCGGCTGGAGAACTACTGGGAGTTCCCAGCGCCCCCCATCGACCCGGCCGCCCTCACCGCCGTCGGAACCGCGGTACGCCACCGCCACCTACTCGTCACCGAGACACTGCGTCCCGACGGCACACGCCCCGAATCCGGTGACCCCGACTTCCTGCCCGCCCACCGTATCGAGCCCCACCACCTGGTCGTCTGGGCCGCGCGGTGGTACCTCGTCGCCTACGACCTCACCGACGACCGATGGTGTGTGCACCGCGTCGATCGACTGCGCCCCCGCCCTACAACGCAGCGCTTCGCCGCCCGCAAGCTTCCCGGCGACGACCTCGCCCACTTCGTGATGAGCAGCCACGACCGCGGCGACACCCCCGCCTCCTGGCAATGCACCGGTACCGCCCGTCTTCACCTGCCCGCTCACGTCGTGGCCCGCTGGGCACCAGGCGGGTCCGTCGTCGAACACCTCGACACCGACTACTGCCGGCTCACTCTCGGGGCCTGGTCCTGGGCTGGCATCGCCGGGATCCTCGCGACGTTCGACACCGAACTCACCGACCTCCACCCAGCCGAACTCGTCCAGGCATGCCGACGCCTCGCACACCGATGGGCCAAGGCTTCGGCGTAGCCAGGTGCTGTCCGGTTCACGTTGATTTGTCGCGCCTCGCGGTGCTCCGAGAGCGGGGTCGGTTACATGGCCTTGACCAGCGACAATGATCCTCATGGACATGGTCGTTGAGATTCATGTGCCCCTTGGGGAAGCCCCAAGCGCTCCGGAAGGTTCCTATCCCTTCCCGTGGATCGACCAGGTCGAGGACTTCCTCGCTGAGCAGGAGGCGGCGGAGGTGTATGACGATGGCGAGGAGTGTGACGGGGTGTACGTCTTCTTCATCACCGGAGCCACTGAGGAGGTTCTCCTGGCCGTGGCTTCTGGCACGGCTGGGCTTCCGGACATCCCGAGCGGAGTGTTCGCGATGGTCACGACCGATGAGGCGGAGGAGATCGGCCTCGGACGACGTGTCGAGCTGCCGCTCGGTTAGCCCTCTGCAGAAACGACGGCCGACCAGGGAGTCTTCTCTCTGCCGGTGGACGGCTCCTGGCGAACAGGACAGGCACGGTTTCCAAGATCATGGAGTTCTCTACGCCCCGTGACCTGCCTGGAAGGCTGTGCCTGCTGACGCATCATCGCTGATCCCACCTGCCCTTGACCAGCTCCGCGAGCGGCCCCAGGTTGTGCCAGGGGAGGCGCCGGGTCTGCTGGAACGGCTGGCCGAGGTGCCAGATCCTCGCGATCCGCGCGGGGTTCGGCACGCCCTGCCCGTCGTGCTCGCGCTGGCCGCGTGTGCGGTGTTGGCCGGGGCAACCTCACTGCTCGCGGTCAGCGAGTGGATCGTGGACGCACCACCGCAGGTGCTGGAACGGCTCGGCGTGCGGCCTGATCCGGTACTGCCGCGGCGGCTGGTCGCTGAGCGTTCGTGACGCCGACGAAAGGGTCACGGAGGTTGGGCGTGGCTGACAACCGCGGCTGAGACCGGATCCCGCCGTCGTCGTGCCCCGGCCTGGCAGGTCGGCGCTACCCGCGGTGGATCACGGCGCTCTGCGCCGCCGGAACGCCCCACGCCAGGACCACCGCGGGCCTTCCGCCGCCCCCGGCCGCCGAGTCGAACCTTCTTCCGTCCGTGAGCAATCCGACACACCGTCTCCTCACAGCCTGCCGCCCGCCCCTGTCGCACGGGACCCGACCTGCGCAGATGCCCGCCCCGACTGTCACCGGAGCGATGCCGCCGACACCCGTGCGGAGACGCAACGCGCGAAGTAGTGGCGATCAACGCCGAGCAGAACGGCGGTCGCGTACGTACTGGACGTACAACCGGGTCGGACCGGAAGTCGGACGAAGGACGAACGCGATGACGCCAATCAGCTGGGGCCGGTGGCCTCGACCGACACGCAGGAGCGTTGCCCTGGTCACCTGCGGGGCGCTGGCCGCGGCCGGGCTATCGGCCGCTGGTGCGGCGATGCTCCAGCCACAGACCGCGACGGCATCGAGCCACCGGGAGGCCCCGTTGATATCGGGGCAGCCACAGTTCGACAACACGGACGTGTACGCATTCGTCAGCCCGGACCATCCCGACACCACGACGGTCGTGGCGAACTGGCTGCCGTTCCAGGAGCCTGCGGGCGGCCCGAACTTCTTCCCGTTCGCAGGAGACGCCCGCTACAGCATCCACGTCGACAGCGACGGTGACGCGCAGGACGATCTGCTGTACCGGTACACGTTCAAGGACCACCGAAAGAACGAGAACACCTTCCTGCACAACACGGGTGTCGTGGAGAGCCTGGACGACCCCGACCTCAACTTCACCCAGACCTACGACATCGAGCTCCTTCGGCTGGAGCACGGCAAGGTGGTCTCCTCGCACCAACTCGCCAAGCACCTGCCGACGGCTCCCGCGAACGTCGGCAAGGCATCCATGCCCGACTACCAGAAGCTGCGCGACCAGGCCGTCCACGAGATCCCGGGCGGGCTGAAGACCTTCGCAGGCCAGGCCGACGACCCGTTCTTCCTCGACCTGCGCGTCTTCGACCTGCTGTACGGCGGCGACCTGTCGGAAGTCGGCAACGACACGCTTCGCGGTTACAACGTCAACACGATCGCGCTGCAGGTCCCGAACGCCTTTCTGCGGGAGTCCGAGGCTCAGCCGGTCATCGGCATCTACTCGACGACGGAGCGCCAGAACGCCGAAGGGCATTGGACCCAGGTGTCGCGGCTCGGCATGCCCCTGGTCAACGAGGTCGTCAACCCGGTCAAGGACAAGGACAAGTTCAACGCCTCGTCGCCCGAGAACGACGGTGACTTCCTGAAGAACGTCACCGAGCCCGAGCTGCCGAAGCTCATCGAGGCGATCTACAAGATCAAGGCTCCGGCCGAGCCGCGCGAGGACCTCGTCTCGGTGTTCCTCACCGGTGTCAAGGACATCAACCAGCCGCCCGGCGGGACACCCTCCGAGATGCTGCGGCTGAACACGGCGGTCAAACCCACGGGTGAGCCGAAGCGCCTGGGCGTGCTGGACGGCGACAACGCGGGCTTCCCCAACGGGCGACGCCTGACGGACGACGTACTTGACATCGCCCTCCAGGTCGTCGAGGGCGAACTCGTCGGTTCCGAGAACGACCTGGGCGATGCGGTGGACGCCAACGACAAGGCGTTCGGCCACTCCTTCCCCTACGTCGCCCTGCCTGCCTCCGGGTCCGACACCCGGACAGCCGCCGACGCCGGGACGAAGAGCGCCACCGGCCTGACGGGCGGAGTCTCCGGCCTCACCGGATCGTGGAGCGACGGCACCGTGCTGGCCGCGGGAGGCGCCGGAGCCCTGCTGGTGGCCGGGCTCGGAGCCCTCTGGCTGCGATCGCGCCGCCGCACCGCAAGCCGCTCCTGGCTCGGCTGACCCGACGGGACACAGGTCACCCCGAACGGCCCGGCGGCGCCATCCGCCCCCCACGGCGGCGCCGCCGGGCCACCTTTCGCTTCGACCGGAACGAGGAAGTTGACACACATGCCCGTACGGAAGCCGCTGCTTGCGCGAGTACGTGAGCGGGGGATCGGCCCGCACCTGCGCATCGCCGCCATTGCGGCCGTGGCCCTGGGACTCACCGCCGCCTCGATGGCACTCGGTGCGGACGCCGGCTCCGGCCGCCCGGCGCGGAGCGCGCCCGTGCTCGCCGCGGGACTCCCCGTGGAGCGGCTGCCGGCAGACGATCTCGCGCGGGGAACGGCGGCCCTGCAGCAGCACCTCGACGCACAGCCCAAGGATGCCACCGGGTGGGCGACGCTCGGCGTCGCGTACGTCGAACAGGCAAGGATCAGTGGTGATCCCACGCGGTATCCGAAGGCCGAGAAGGCGTTCGTGCGTTCGCTGAAGCTGCGTCCCGCCGCCGAGAACGATGCCGCGCTCGCGGGGCAGGCCGTGCTGGCCGCCGCCCGGCACGACTTCGCGTCCGCCCTGGACCTCGCGGACCGTGCTCTGCGGGTGAACCAGTACAGCGAGCGGGCACTCGCCGGCCGGGTCGACGCGCTCGTCGAACTCGGGCGGTACGACGAGGCGTACCGGGCCGTGCAGCTCGCCGACCGCCGCCGCCCCGGCATCCCGGTCTTCACGCGCTACGCGTATGTGCTCGAGCTGCGCGGCGACGAGGAAGGAGCCAGACGTGTGCTGACGCGGGCCCTGAGGTCCGCGACGGCTGCGGCGGACCGGGCGTACGTCGCCACCGCGCTCGGCCAACTCGACTGGAGCCAGGGCCGGTACCAGCAGGCCCTCGACCACTACGCCGAGGCACTGCGCGCCGATCCGCAGCACTTGCCGGCCCTGGAGGGGCGTGGGCGCACGTATGCCGCACAAGGGGAGGAGCGCAAGGCGCTGAGAGCTCTCGAGGAGGTCGCCCGGCGCCAGCCGCTGCCGGGGAGGGTCGCAGCACTCGGGGAGCTGCACGAGGCGGCCGGGGACCGGACCGAGGCCGCTCGGCAGTACGAGCTGGCCGGCACATGGATGCGGCTGGCAGACGCAGGCGGTGTTGCCACTGACCTGGAGTCGGCCCTCGTCGCCGCCGACCACGGAGACGCCGCCGAGGCACTGGCCTCGGCGCGCGCCGAGTGGAAACGCCGCGAGACCGTGCACACCGCGGACGCGCTCGGATGGGCACTCCATGCCAACGGCCGGGACCGGGAGGCCCTCGTCTATGCGAGGAAGGCGACGGCGCCCTCGCCCGGATACCGCAACGCGTCGTTCCTCTACCACCTGGGCATGATCGAACGAGCCCTCGGTGACGACACACAGGCCGCGCGCCATCTGCGCGCAGCGCTCGATCTGAACCCCGGCTTCTCGCCCGTCGGGGCGCGCCGGGCCGAATCGGCGCTGAAGGCCCTGCCGGACCCGGCGGGCCCGAGCGGGCGGAGCGCGTCATGAGGCGCCGCAGCGCCTTCCGCGCCCTGGCTGTACTCATGGCGGGCACCGCACTCGCGTTGGTGCCCGCCGGGGCCGCCGGGGCGCATCCCCTCGGGAACTTCACGGTGAGCCAGTACGACGGCATCGTCGTGTCACCGGGCCGGTTGCGCGTGGACCATGTGGAGGATCTGGCGGAGATCCCCGCCGCGCAGGAACAGCCCCGCATCGACACCGACGGGGACGGCCGTCCGGCCGAGGCCGAACTGTCGGCGTGGGCCCGCACGCGGTGCGACGCGGCGGCGCGAGGAGCACGGCTCGTCGTCGGTGGAGGAGAGCGGACCACCGTCACGGCCGGCCGGGCGCGCGCCGAAGAACGTCCCGGGCAGGCCGGACTGAAGACACTGCGTGTGACCTGCGAGCTGACGGCACCGCTGGCACGTGGCGAGGACATCCGTATCGCGTACCGGCCCGCGGATGCCTCGACCGTGGGAGGCTGGCGGGAAATCACCGGGCGCGGTGACGGAATGACCCTCCACGGCTCGGACGCGCCGCAGCGGTCCGTATCGCGTCGGCTGAGCGCGTACCCCGACGACCTCCTCTCCTCCCCGCCCGAGCACACGGCGGCTGCCTTCACTGTCCGGTCCGGTGGACCCGCCCTCGCGGACGGCGGCAGCGAGGCGGACAGGAACGGATCACCGGTGGCGGGCGTGCTGCCGCGTGGCGCGGACCGCTGGGCCGAGGCCCTGACCGGGCTGGTGGCCCGGCACGAACTGACCGCAGGCTTCGCGGCGTTCGCACTCGCCGTGGCCCTGTGCCTCGGCGCCCTGCACGCGATGGCACCGGGCCACGGCAAGACGATGATGGCTGCCGCCGCCACGGCCGGCGGCCGGACCTCGCTGCGTGATGTGCTCACGCTCGGTGCGTCGGTGACCCTGACGCACACGCTGGGCGTCTTCGCCCTGGGGGCGCTGATCACCGCGGGCTCGGCGGCCGCGCCCACCGTGGTCTCCTGGCTGACGGTGGCGAGCGGCGGGCTGGTGGCCGTCGCGGGGCTGCTGCTCGTCCGCAGGGCATGGCGACGGCGCCGCGAACCACACGCTCACGGGCACAGGCACGGGCACCGCCACGAGCTCGGCCATGACCGCGAGCATGTTGACGGTCCTCCGCAGGCCGCCGGGAGTACGGATGTACCCGCCGCGAAGCGGGTGCCGGCACTGGCCGCGGTCGGCGCCGGACACGGCGCTGCGGTGAGTCCGTCCGACGCGGCGCCCGTACCCACAGGCACTGGCCACCACCCTGGCCATGACCACGCGCACGGCCACCACCCTGGCCATGGCCATGCGCACGGGCACTCTCATGTCCCTCCCGCTCCCGGTCTGCGTGGGGTGGTCCTGATGGGTCTCGCCGGCGGACTGGTGCCGAGTCCCTCGGCCGTCGTCGTCCTGGTGGGGGCGGCGGCCCTCGGCCAGGCCTGGTTCGGGTTCCTGCTGGTCGTCGCCTACGGTGCCGGACTCGCGCTCACGCTCGCGGCAGCCGGGTTCGCGGTGGTCCGCCTGCGTGAGACCACCACGCGCAGGCTGGCGCTGCGACCGCGTGGCCGGCTCTTCTCGCTGGTCGGCCGAACCGCACCGATGGTCTCGGCCGTCGTCGTCCTGACGCTGGGATGCGGCCTGCTGCTCAGGGGTGTTGCCACGGCCCTCGGCTGAGGTACACACACCCGAGGACTCGTGACGGGGCACCTCGGCACCGAGGTTCCCATCCGGGAGGCGGATGTCCCGGTGCGCCGAGAACGGTCGCGTCGCGGTTCCGTGCACGACCGCGACGTACCGTACGGCCGGCACCTGATGCGGCGGAACCTCAAGATGAGCACGAACCGGAACGACATGAGCCTGATCCGGACCTCGATGCCGCTGTGGCAGCAGCCGGACGACTCCCTCTCCTTCGGCTGCTCGCGGGCTACCGGCGCAAGGACAAGCGGGCGGCTCGCAGGAAGGAAGCGTTCCCGATCACCCTGGCGCCTGCTCCGTAGCGACGGGTGGGAAGGGGAACCCGGCGGTCCCGCCGGCGTTGGTGACCGTGATCCAGCAACGGGACTCCCGAATGCAGTGGGCATCGACACTGTCAGGATCGTCATCCCACGGCTCAAGGTCCACCCATCGCCAAGAGTCGGCCGCATGCGCCACAAAATCTGGTACTCCAGCTGTAGTTCGTGATGATCCGTGGGGCAGAGTGGGGAGCATGTCTACGTACGAGACGATGTCGTTCCACCTTGAGACCGAGCGGCTGATACTCCGGCCGTGGGCCGAGTCGGACGCCGCTGAGTTCCGTGCCCTCCTCTCCGAACGCGGCAAGGGAACCCCCACGGTTGAGCACATCCGGACGTCCATCGCGGAGCTGCTCGCTGCAACGGAGACCACGGGGATCGCCCTGCTGCCCATCCAGCGCCGTGACGAAGGCGACTTCATCGGCTACTGCGGGCTGATCATCGGCCGCTCCACCGTGGAGGAGCCTGAAATCGCGTATGAGTTGTTCCGGCGCGCGCATGGGCGTGGCTACGCCACCGAGGCGGCCGGCGCAGTGCTCGATGCCGCTGTGGCGACCGGGCGGAAACGGCTCTGGTCGACCGTCGGTGTGTGGAACACACCGTCGCTCCGTGTCCTTGAGAAGCTCGGATTCGAGCGGCATCACGTTGCTACAGACGACCGTGGTGAGCATGTATGGCTCACACGCTCGTTGCCGTGACACGAGGTCGCGCCCCGGGACCTCGTACTCACGTGATCGAGTGCGCTCAGGCAGAGTAAGCGGCCTGACGGCAGTGGTGGCTGGCTCGGGATCGGGCTTGGTGGCGGCGGCGCCAGCGGGACCATCCGAGCCGGTGGGCCGTGCCGTAGCCGGCCTCGGGACTCGTAGGCCCCGGACCCCGACGGACAAGGGCGAGGGCCGGCCGGCAGTTCCCCAAGACACCGGGGGGCGCTTTCACGGAGTGAGCCTCGAGGCTCACCCCCGATCCTGGCATGACACCGCTCGAGCATCCCCCGGCCCAGACCGCGCCCTTGACGCCCCGCCAGGGGGCGGGATCCTCAACAGGACGACACCGGCACGGGTGAGGGGAGCAGGGCATGCACTGCCCGAGGTGCGGAGGCACCGCCACGCAGGGCCCGGACGGGTCATGGTCGTGCGCGAACTGTGGCCCTGTCAGCGGCAACACCCCCGCCGTGGCCGCCAAGCCACTACCCTCCGACGCATGAGCGCGCCACAACCCCACGTCCCGGCGGCCGATGCTGGGCCCGACGGCCCGCAGATCACCGAGACCGCCTGTGTGCAATGCGGCACCCACCTCGCCGGCCTCGACGGCCGGTATGCGTGCGGGTCCTGTGGGTGGACCAATCCATGGTCGGAGGGCTACAGGGCGCTGCCGACCGCGGAGGATGATCCGGACCATCCGGGGCCGGGCAAGACGCAGGCCCGCCGCTCGAACTGAGCGACGGGCCAGGGGCGCGAGGGCGGGCGGTTACTCGGCTGTCGGCTCGCCCCGTAGGGCTTGGCGGACGTGCGGGTCACTCCGGCCGATCGTGCGGGTGATGGTGTTCCGGTCCACCCCGCGGGCGTGCGCGGCGCGCATGGCGGCGTTCCTGCGGGCCACGTGCGCTTTCGTACGCGTCCTACCGGCGACGGTGCGTTGCAGGGTCTTCGCTCACCACAGGCATGCGTGGCCGGCCCAGATGGTGATGGCGCTGGGCGTGGGTGCGGTCTGATTGGCCAACATGTCCCCCTCGTGTCGGTGTGCTCCGTCTTTGAGGTGAGGGCGCGGGGCATGGTGGGCATGGGCGCGATCCGGCCTAGTGGAGGCACGACGCCCCCGACCAACGGGCCGGGGGCGCTGCTGAGGGGCCTGATCAGTTGTCGCGATCGACGTCCCCGTCTTCCGCGTGGTCGAGCATGTCCTCCGGATGCTCGTCGACCTCGTCCAGCCCTGACTTCTCGATGCTCCAGCCGATGACAAGCGTGTCGTAGTCGTCCTCGGAAAGGCTGTCGCAGGCCTCTGGCTTGCTGGTGTCGCCTTCGGCACGGGCCTTGATGGCGTTGAGGCACTTGGCCTGCTGGTCGGCTTCGCTCTCCCCGCATGCGGTGATCCCGAGGCCGGCGATCAGGAGTGCGGCAACGGCAGTGATGGTGCGTGTGCGCATGATGGCCCCGGTCAGTAGTTGCCGTTGGACAGAAGCTCGCCGTTCTTGTCGTACACGGTCACCAGACCGTTCTTGGACTGCTTCCAGTCGGCGAACGCGGAGGCGAGGATCTTGCCCTTCGACGAGTTCGGGCCGAGCAGGCCGCCCGAGTAGTCGGTCCAGATCTCCGCGGTGTCGAGGAAGTCGTTCTGCTCGTCGGCGCCCTGGACCTTGATGACGTGGCCGGCGGCGGTCTTTTCGGCAGGGGTGCCGTTCTGGGCGATGAAGGCCTTGAACTGGTCGGCCTGGGACAGCTCTTTCTTAGGTTGCTCCTTCGGGGCGGGCTTCGGGTCGTCTTTCGCGGGCGTCTCCGGGGCGGTAGACACCTTGTCGGGCGTCTTCGCCCCGCTGCTGGTGTCGTCTCCGCCGCCGATGAGGGCGCCCATGACGATCAGGAAAGCGAACACTCCGCCGACGGTGATGCCGGCGATGGCCCAGTTCGACAAGCCCTTCTTCGGCGGCGGCGGGGGCTGGTAGGGGGCGGGGCCGCTGGCGTAGGGCTGCCGGCCGTAGGGCGGTGTCTGGTGCTGCGGGTATCCGTAGCCGGGCTGCTGGGGCTGCTGGCCGTACGGGGGCGGGGTGGGCTGAGACATGCGAGGACTCCTGGGAAGCGGTGATGGGCGGTGCAGGTAGGGGCGGTGGAGCGGCGGGGTCAGCCGAGGCTGGACGCGAACGCGCCCGACTTCGCCTGCTCTTCGCTCATCTCCACCCGGCCGCGGTGACTGATCTCCACGGAGTAGAACTTCCGGCCCGCCGGGATCCCGTCGACGGCGATCTGGAAGGTGCACGTCCCGGCCGCCTCGTCGTGCGTCGACACGAGGAGCATGCTGTTGCCGACGATGGTGCCCTCGGCGTCGTACACGTTGACGTCGGTGCCCATGGTGATGTCGTCGTAGCCGCCGGAGCCTTCGCAGCCGCCGTGGTCGGTGCCGACGACACCGTCCTCGAGGACGAACTCGCCGCTGAGGAGGAACGTGGCCTCTTGGCTGGGTTCCGCAGGGGCCGCGCCGGCGGTGGCGGCCGGGGCGGTGGATGTGTCGCTGTCATCGCCGCTGTTGCTGGTGATGAGCCATGCGCTGCCGACGAGGGCTGCGCCGGCGGCGGCTCCGGCTATGGCGGTGACGATGGTGTGCTTACGCGAGGTGCGGGCGGGGCCGGCGGGCGCCGGGGGGACGGTCGCGGCGTCAGGGATGCCGGAAGCCGGCGTGGCGGCCGTGGGCGGGTCCTGCGGGGCATCCTCGGGGCTCGAGGCCGGGGACGGCTGTGCGTCGGTCATGGGCTGCCTTGTGTGTACGAAGTGCCGACGGTGTGTTCGAACCGTGACGGCATGGTGGTTGAGGTGTGTGACTCGCCCGGGTGGTTGATGGTTGCACGGTCGCGCCCGGTTCATCCGGCGGATCGTTACGGCTTTTGCCGGGCGAGGAGTTCACGGAGCGCCAGCGCCGCGCCGAGGCCGGCCGTTACGGCGGCCGCGGCGGTGGGCGCCCCGCGTCAACTATTCGCTGTGGCGGGATGGGGCCGTCCGTAGGGTTCATGCATGGCAGACGAGAGTGAGCGGGCCGTGCAGGCGCCATCGCGGTGGCGATGCGGGTTCTCGAACCTGACGTGCGTGCTTCCCCGGTCCTCGTCTCGGAGCAGGAGGGGGGTGACGACGGCGGCGTACATCGCGAAGCTGGACAGAGTGAGGGCGGCGGCCAACATGCCGGTGACTGGTGTCGACTTCCCTGAAGGCGGCAAGGCTCGGTGTCGGGGAACGGCTTTCAGCGGGTGAGGTCAGCCAGGCTGTTCAGTGCAGTGTCGATCTCGGCTGGAGTGTTGATAACGGCGGTACCGATCCGGGTGTAGGTCGAGGTGGACAGCCGCACGCGGTGGGTGGCGGCGTGGTCGACGACCTGCTGATGGGTGTGTCCGGCCACGCTGAAACAGTTGATGCCCGCTGACAGCTCCGCGTCGGCAGGGGTGTGCACGGTGACCCCGGGGATGCGGCTCAGTCCTTGTTTCACCCGCGTCGACAGCTGTGTGATGCGTGCGGCAACGCGTGCTCGGCCCAACTGCTCATGCAGCGCTACCGCCACCGGCAGGGCGAAGGCATGCTCGAACGCCAGAAACCCGCCGGGCGACAAGGGCGCTGCTCCCCCGCCACTGATGAAGCTCACGAACGTGGGCCGCAGCTGGTCGAGGACGTCCGGCGCCACCCAGACCAGCCCCGTTCCCCGTGGACCGAACAACCATTTGTGCGTTCCGGCGATCACCACGTCCGCGCCCAGGCCGGCGGCATCCTCGTCGATCGCCGCCAGACCGTGCACGCCGTCGACGACCAGCAGGCACCGGTCGGCAGGGCTGCGGCCTTCATTGGCTCGGCGCACCACCTCGGCCACCGCACGCACCGGCATCCGAAGCCCCGTGCTCGACTGCACCCAGGTGATCCCTACAACTCTGGTGTTCGGGCGAATCGCCTCGCCGACTGCCGCTGCGATGCCGTCCGCCGTCGCGGTGGCCGGATCGGCGAACCAGGAGCCCAGGCGCAGCGTGTTGCCATGCTTGTCGGCGGCCAGTCGGGCGGCCATGCGATGGGAGATGTGGTCGTACTCGGTCAACAGGAACTCCTGTCCCGGACGGGTCACGACGCCGTTATAGAAGACGCCCAGCCCGATGCTCGTGCTCGCCGTCATCGCGATGTCCTCGGCCTGGCCTCCTAGATAGGCCGCGAGCACCTGGCGTACCCGGGGCCATCCAGTAGGACCATCGGGCAGCACCAGCCCCGTGGGCACCGAGAGAGGATTGGCGTCGACCTGCGCACTCAGATGATCCACCGCATCACGCACCACCTTCGGATGCGAGGCCAGATAGAACAACGCAAGGTTCACCCATCCAGGCTCGAGGCGAAACTGCGCCCGCAAGGCGTCCCAGTCCACGCGCCCGTCAATCGTGGTGACCGGCCGCTCCCGCGGTGTGTTCACCCTTGCCGCGCCGGAACTGGGCACAAGGGTGACCGCCACCGCTCCCGCAGATCTCATCAACAGACCGCGCCGACTCGTCATCGACATCCAGCACCCCTTTGCACCGCGACCGGCGGAGCGGCGGCGGAATAGCTGTCCGGTGCCCTTCCAGGGACGAGGCTACGCAAAGTGGCCGCGGGCGCCGACAGCACCATTGCCCAAACGACCTCTATCGAGATGCCGCACAGCACAGACCGCCCGGGGAGACCAGCCATCTTGCCTGGAGAAGCACTCCATCTTTCCCCTGCGCGGGTAGGGCGTCGCGCCATGTCCCGTCGACATCTGCAGTAGTGCGAGGCCAGAGGGATTCGACTACATGGGTCCCGGCGACCGCACACGTCACCAACCGGGTGGACCCTTTGAAGAACTCGCGACAGTGGAATAGGCGAGCTCACCAGTACTGCCATCGCCGTCGCTGACTGCGGGACTGGCATGACAACGCGGCTGGCCGCCCGTCTCTGCGCGGGCTGCGCGCGCGGAGGGCCGTGCCGTTTGGGATGCGTCGTATGAGTGGGCAGTCGCGTCACGGCACCAGGCCCCATGGGCTTCGGGCCTACGTGCTGCTCGTGCTGGCTGTCCTTGCCGGGGTCGTGGCCATGCACGGCCTTGGACCAGCGGTCGCGTCGGCTCCGCCCGGCGCGACATCTGCCGCTGCACACAGCACGGCCGGCGCCGTCGAATCCCCGGCCCACGGTGGCGAAGCCGACGGGTGCGACTGCTCTCACGTCGAGGATCACGGTCGCGGTGGCGGCGGTCACGCGGAACATGCCGACGAGACGTGTGCGGCGAGCGGTACGAGCGCCGCGCCCGCGCTGCCGTCACTCGCCCCCTCGGGGGCATTCGCGCCTCCCACGATGGATGTGCCGACAGCGGCCTTCGCCGCCACGTCGGACGGCCGTGCGCCACCGTCGTTGAGTGACCTGCAGCTCCTGCGCATATAGGGGAAGCACCGGTGTGCCCGGCTTACGAAGCCGATGCCGCCGTACGTGCCACACCCACCTTCCCCAGCACAGGAGCAGTATCACCATGAGCACGCACCGTTCCATGATCCGCCGTGCCGCCGCCGTGGCGGCCGCAGCCACCGCTGCCGTCGTACTCGCCGCGTGCGGTGGGGGAGACGGCAGCGCGTCCGGCCACAACGGCCACAACTCGGCTGCGTCCCCCAGCACCTCCTCGTCGGCCCCCGCCAAGGAGGGCACACAGAACGCGGCGGACGTCGCCTTCGCGCAGGGGATGATCCCCCACCACCGGCAGGCCGCCGAATTGCTCGGCAAGAACTGAGGGCCATGGCACCCCCGGCGGGG
The DNA here is from genome assembly GCF_055566095.1 of Streptomyces sp. NPDC027962. Taxonomy (NCBI): domain Bacteria; kingdom Bacillati; phylum Actinomycetota; class Actinomycetes; order Kitasatosporales; family Streptomycetaceae; genus Streptomyces; species Streptomyces sp. NPDC027962. The sequence goes on along the minus strand of NZ_JBVHTA010000004.1, from coordinate 53,578 downwards.
GCGGCAATGCGTCGCCCCCGCTGTACCCCTGGCCCGAGGACGTACGTGTGCCCGGGCCACCACCCTCAGAGGATCAGGACCCCGTAATGATCACGTCGATCAGGCGGCCCTCCGGGCTGCCCGCCCGTCGCCGGCAGGTGGCCGCCGCCCTCATAGCCGTCTGCGCGCTGCTTCTCGCGGCGTGCAGCTCCGACGACGAAGAGCCCACCGCCGCCGCTTCGGACCCTGGCACCGGTCATCTGCACGGGCTCGGGGCAGACCCGGCCGACGGCACGGTATACGCCGCCGGCCACCTGGGAGTCTTCCGCCTGGCCGATTTGAAGGCCACACGCGTAGCGGACCACTACCAGGACACGATGGGCTTCACCATCACCGGACCCGCCGCAACCGGGCTTCCCGGATGCGGCCGGCCCGGTTCCCGCCCTGGGTGTCGTTCCGGTCATGGTTGTGGGGCCGGAACCAGGCGCTACCTGCACTCTCGTCCTCGGCTCACTGGTTTCAGGCCAAGTGCTCGGCCGATGTTGGTCGTTCTGCATGCGGCTGCGACCGGCGTCAGAGGATAAGATCACAGCATGGTCACGGCTCCGTCCTCCCGCATCTCGCGGGCCCGCTCGTCAGCGGGTCCGTTGCAGCTGCTGTGGGTGGCCATGACGCTGTTCGCCTTCGTGTACGCGCACGGCGTGAGCATGGAAGGCGTCAGCGGTCATCTGGATGCAAGGGCCAGTGTCTCCGTGGCAGTCGAGACGCATCGAACGGCACCTGGGGCCGCACCCTTGCAGCACCATGGCGGTGAGCACGGCCCCGACCATGTGGCTCAGGAATGCGTGCCAGGCCAGCCGCAGCAGGCTCCAGTGCTGGATGCGCCGGTGGCCTCCGCCCTTCTGGCGGAATCAGCGCCCCTTGTCAGTCGACCGGCTTCTTTCGGTTTCGGTGACACCGCATCGGCGAGACCCCTGCCGAGCGCGACGATAAGAGCCACGATTCTGCAGATCTAGAATTCCGGTGGCTCCGCGCCGGTTCGGGTCCCGCCTCTCTGCCCCTCCCATGGGCAGCTTGCCCACCAGGGCAGGCGTGACGAGGCCCGCCCCCCCGTCAGCCCTCAATTCCCGCCCAAGGCACCAGCGCGCCCGTGCGCGACTCCTCTTGCGGTGACACCTCAATGCCCAGCCCGCCTGCCGACTCCTCCTGCTCGGCGGACGAGTCCTGGCAGGCAACAGCTGCCGTGCGCCTGGGCAGTCGACCGTCCCGCCGCCTCTGCGCCCCATGGGCCGGTGAGAGGCGAGGGAGAGGTCGGCACCCCGACGCGCCATCAACGAAAGACGAGAGCAAGCGATGCACTCTCCCGATACGACCCACCCCACCAAGCCCGGCCAAGCCGCCCTGTCAGGGCTGGTCGGCAATACCCCGTTGCTGCGCGTAGGCGAGCCCTTCGCGCACGCAGGCCACGGCTTCTGGGCGAAGCTCGAAGGCTTCAACCCCGGAGGCATCAAAGACCGTCCTGCTCTGCACATGGTCGAACGCGCCCGCGCGCGCGGCGAGCTGCTACCAGGAGCACGAATCATCGAGTCGACCAGCGGGACGCTCGGGCTAGGTCTGGCCCTCGCCGGCATGGTTCACGGCCATCCGGTCACCCTTGTCACCGACCCGGGGCTGGAAATGTCGATGACCCGACTCCTGACGGCATACGGCGCGCAGGTCAATGTCGTCTCCGAACCACATCCGACCGGTGGCTGGCAGCAGGCCCGGCGGGACCGGGTCGCTCAACTGATGGTGCAGGAACCGGGCTCCTGGTGTCCGGACCAGTACAACAACCCCGACAACATCTCCGCCTACACCCCGCTCGCGCTCGAACTCGCAACGGAGGGTATACATAGACGAGTAGTCATACCCCTAGGGGTATGACTCTCATAGTTGGAGGAACCATGTCCTGCTGCACCCCCGACGGAAGCTGGCCACCGGCGCGGCTGCAGAAGCCGTTGTCGACGGCCGCACCACCGTCTACAACGTCGCCGGCATGACCTGCGGTCACTGCAAGGCCACGCTCATGAAGGAGATCGGCGCCCTCAGTGGTGTCCTGTCGTCGAGGTGGACCTGAGCGCCGGTCAGGTCGCGTCACGACCTCCGACGCGCGCATGAAGGAACTCGCGATCGAGAAGACCCGTAAGCGGGGCAAGCCCACTCCCAACAGTCGGTGGATCGACCGCCAGACCGCCCAGCAAGTGGTGGACTACGCCGTCGCCGGAAACAAGGCCCGCATCGACAAGTGGCTCAGAGAGGGAGCCAGGCAGCCGCTGGAACTCAAGGGAACGTTCGGGGCGAAGAACTCCCTCGGCGACGTCATGACCCACACTGGGCAGCACAGCAAGGCGGGCAACGGCTACGTGGTCCTCCTGCATCGCGCACCCGGCCATAAACCGGGGGGCTACTACGTGTCCACGGCCTACCCGGTTTGAGCGGCGTTACGGGAGTATTTGTGCACGACCAGACCATGAGCAGGGATGACCTCTGCTTCGATTTCGGCCTCACCGCCCTGGGCGGCTCGTTCCACGGCGACTGGGTGCTCTACGCAGAGGACCAGTGGGACCACATCGCCCAGCGGTACGGTCACGCCGGACCGCACAGCGCCAGGGACCGCCTGCTGCTGAGCGACGACGTCCGGCGGCTGGTGACGTCCACTCTCACCGGTGCCGAGCTGAACGCCCTGTGGCGGCTGACCGACAGCAGCGCGCTCGACGGCAGCCCGGACATCAGCGGCCAGGAGCGCGATTGGCTGGGCCGGGTCCTGTCGGTCGTGACACAGGCGCCGGAGCCGCGCGACCCGTACGAAGTGCCGCCCGCCGTCGTCGAGCCCTGCGCCCTGGGAACCGGAACGCCGGAGACCGCCCCGCGGTCCCGCATGCTGACCTACGAGCACCGGATGCTGGCCAGCCACGTAAAGGACCTGGCGGACAGGCTGAACCTGCGCCAGGAGGCGGTCGGAGTCACGCTGCCGCAGGCACGCGACGTGCTGGCACGCTGCGCCGAGGAGGTGTGCAGCGAGATCGCCTTCCGTTTCCTGCTGCACGGCTTCGAGGCCTTCGGGTCCTTCGTCTCGCAGGACCTGTACGGCCGGCTGGAGCGCCTCGGTGAACGGTTCGGATACGGCCCACACGTCGTGGACCGGATCCAGTACCTGGTGGAGTGAGCAACGCGGCGGCTCCGCCCGGCAGGCCAGGCCAGGCCAGGCCACCAGGTCCACCGGGCGGAGCGGCCGTCCCGCCGGTCTACCCCACTCCCTGAGGACCGCTCACAGTTTTCGAGGTCGAGGAACCTCGCGCAGGGCTGCTGGTAATGCTCGGCGGCCCCGGCTGCCAGAGGAAGCGGCCTTCGGCGTCGGAGGAATCCGTCGTCGGAGCCGCCCAGGATACGGTTCTTGGTAAAGCGCGCCGCCAGCAGTCGGTCCGCGGTCGGTCGGTGGTCGGGCACGGCAGCTCGGACGCCCTCCGGCCCGGTTCACTTGCCGCCGGGCCGGCGCAGGACCAGCCAGGCGAGGAGCGCGACGAGTGCGGCGTACTCCAGCCATGCGAAGAGGACGGCGAGCCCTTCCGTCGTCATGACTGGTCTCCCGTCGGCGAGGCGCGGACGGTGAGTCGCCGCTCGTGGAAGGAGAGGACGTCCGTCCAGGAGATCCGCCGGCTCCGGCGGTTGAGCAGGGTCGCGATGGCGGCGACCAGGTAGGGCCCGGTCACCTCGTGCTGTGCGTAGCCGAGTCGGTAGGCGAGGGCGGACGGCCCGACCACGACGGCTTCGATCCGCCACGGCTCTCCGTCGGACGGACGCGAAAGGCGGATGTCATGGACCTTCCCCAGCCGGCGTCCTCGGGTGTCCTCCACCACGGATCCCAGCAGGTCAGTCGCTCTCACGCTCACCCCCGGGCAGCCTGGAGACGAGGTGACGGCGCAGCCACCTCTCCGGCCCCAGAAGCCGGGGGAACGCCTGGGCGCGGGTGTCGACGGCGATCACGGTGCCGATTTCGCCGATCAGTTCGGCGGGTACTTCGACGGGCCCGTCGCCCGGTGAGAGCCGCCGGGCCATGGCGGTCCACCAGAGTCCTGCCCGGCCGCCGAGCCGTGCTCCGAACGCCTGCTGGCCGACCAGCAGGGCCGCGAGGACCGGCGGGCCGTCGGTGCCCCCGGCGGTGAAGAGGAGGTCGTCCACCTTTCCCAGATACGTACCGTCGGCGTCGACGAGTTGACGGTCGAGGAGTTCCAGGCCGGCGTCCAGGTACTCGGTCATGGTCACAGTCCCGCCTTGGTCGCGATGAGCAGGGGCAGGGCGGCCAGCGCGCCGGCCACCACGAGGAGGAGGTACACGGTGCCCACCGCGTTGGCCAGGCGCCCGTTGACCCGGTCCCCGAGGTAGCGGCGGTCGTTGGCGATAACAAGGATCGGCAGGTACGTCAGGGGCAGGACCGCGGCGCCCAGGTAGACGGCGTAGATGGTGACGGTCACCGGGTTGATCGTGGTGAGTGCCACCGCCACCGCGCCGAGCAGGGTCACCAGCAGCAGCGTGTGGAAGCGGCTGGCGTCGGCGGGGCGTGCGACCTTGCCCCAGGTCCAGCCGAAGTGGTGGGCCACGGTGTAGCTCGAGGAGAGCAGCGTTTCGATGGTGGAACCGAACACGGCGGCGACGATCCCCAGGATGGCCAGAGCGAAACCGACCTGCCCGAAGGCCAGGACGACGGGCAGCACGGTCTGGCTCAGATGCTCGACCTGGATTCCGGCGGGCTGCAGGACCTGGTAGGCCACCACCTGGATGCCGATGGCCAGGATGCCGCCGATGGGATAGCCGATCCAGCAGTTCATCCGGACTTCGGTGAGGTTGCGGGCCCGCCAGCGGTGCTCCACGGCCGCCGAGGAGAAGAAGAACACCTCATACGGCGTCATCTGCGCGCCGAGCATCACCAGCGCGTAGAAGAAGTAGGTGGGTACCCCTTCACCTGCCGGTACCTGCGGGTGCGTCACGTCGTGGAGCATCTCGCCCCAGTCCGGCCCGAGCTGCCAGACGGCCACCACGAAGACGAACAGCGCCATTCCGGCCAGGCCGTATGCCCGCTCCATGAATTCGAACGGCACACGCCAGATGACGAGCCAGGCAAGGAACGCGACCGGGGGGACCCAGAGCAGGTAGTGGACGTCCGTCAGGAGTTCGATGGCCAGGGCGATGCCGCAGAGTTCCGCGACGAGGGCGATCGCGTTGACGAGATAGGAGATGACGACGGTGGTCAGGCCGATGCGGGCTCCCATGCGCTCACGGATGAGGTCGAACACCGTGCGGCCGGTCACCACGGCCACGCGGCCGGCCATTTCCGAGTAGAGGGCCACACCGATCACCGCAACCACCGTGACCCACACCAGGGCGAGCCCGAAGCGTGCTCCGACGAGAGCGTCGGTGATCAGGTCGCCGATGTCGATGAAGCCGCCGATCGCCGTGAAGACGCCCAGCGCCAGGCTGAGGATCTTCTTCACGTCGGCCTGATCTGCTCGAAGCGCGACAGCCGGGCCGAGAGCGCGGGCAGCCGTTCACCCAGCGAGGCGAGTTCGGTGGCGTTGCCGTCGCGGGCGGCGATCCGGAGTTCCCCGAGGGTGCTGTGGCATTCGGTCAGCAAGGAGGTGATGCGGCTGCGCAGGCGGGTGCTCTCCGGGGTCGGCGGCTGCACGGAGCCGAGTTGCGTCGAGACCGTGCCGACCGCAGATTCCACGTCGGACAGCGTCCTGCTGGTGTAGGTGGCAGGCGACTTCCCGTCCTCCACCGCGGTGACGACGAGGCGCGCCGTCTCGACGGAGGAGCGCGCCGCTTCCGCGGCGTTGGCGACCTTCTCCTCGTAGTCGGTGCCTGTGCGGGAGGTGCCCACACAACTCGCCAGCGTCGCGAGAAGCATGAGCACCAGTACCGGTACCAGCACCAAGTCGGCGCGGTGCGGGCACATCCCGATCGCCTGCACGTCGGCGAGGGCACGGACCTTGGCCGGCCGTTCCTCGGCAGCGGTCACCTCCCTGCCGGGCGGTTCCCACGTCGTGCGGGGCAACGTTCCTCCGTGATTCCGCCACACCGACCGGTGACGCCGCTCGGTGTCCCTCGCGGCCAGCCTGACGTCCGGAACGGGCCCAGGAGCGCCGCCACCACACCGACGGGCGTTCATTCCACCGATTGGCAGCATCCCCGTGCACCTGGTGAGGCCGGGGGAATCGGGTGGCTGACGTTCTCCCAATGCTCATCTTCGGTTGGGAATCGGAACGGCGGTCCGCTCCTAGGGTGATGCGCGCCGCTCCCCAGCCCAGCTTCGAGAGGACTCCCATGACAGGCACGTCCGCCGGAAGACCGACCGGTCCCGGTTTCGAACGACGTACCCTCCTGCGCGGGGCCGCTGTGGCCGCCGCCGCGTCCGTCCCCTTCCAGGCCCTCGCCGCGCGGACGGCGGCAGCCGCGCCGGTCAAGTTCCCGTTCGATGCCGGCTACGGCCCGCTGAGTCCGGTCAAGGACCAGGCCACCGGTCTGGAACTGCTGCAGCTGCCGCGCGGGTTCGAGTACATCTCCTACGGCTGGACGAACGACCTCATGGACGACGGGGTCCGGACCCCGGGCTCGCACGACGGCATGGCGGCCTTCCGTTACGGGGATCGCGTCCACATCGTCCGCAACCACGAGCGCGGCGCCGGGCCCGCCTTCACCGCCCCGGCGTACAATCCCGAGGCCGGCGGCGGGACCACCACCATGGTCTTCGACCCGGACGCAGGCCAGTGGCTGGAGTCCTACGGCAGCCTCGGCGGCACCCTCCGCAACTGCGCCGGTGGGCCCACCCCGTGGAACACCTGGCTCACCTGCGAGGAAACCTTCTCCACGACGAGCGGCAAGCGCCACGGCTACATTTTCGAGGTGGCCTCCGAGGGCAAGGGCAACCCGGAGCCCTACCGGGCAATGGGCCGGTTCAACCATGAGGCCGTCGCCATCGACCCGGCCACCGGCTACGTCTACGAGACCGAGGACCGGGGCGACGCGTCGCTGTACCGGTTCGTCCCGGCGGTGCCGGGTGACCTCTCCAAGGGCGGCCGGCTGGAGGCCATGCGCATCGGCGCCACGACGTACGACACCCGCCGAGACGGGGAGAAGGCGTACGGCACGGTTTCCTGGGTGCCCGTGGAGGACGTCGACCCGGCTGCTGACACGGTGCGCCGCCAGGCGCAGGCGAACGGTGCCGCGGTGTTCAGCCGTCTCGAGGGCGCCTGGTACGGCAATGACCGCATCTACGTGATCACCACCGACGGTGGCCCCGCCCGCCAGGGCCAGGTCTTCGAACTCGACCCGGCCGCGGACGAGTTCCGAGTGCTTTTCGCCTCTCCGGGCGCCTCTGTGCTCAACGCGCCGGACAACATGTGCGTCAGCCCCCGTGGCGGCCTGGTCCTCTGCGAGGACGGCAGCGGGACCGAGTACGTCCACGGGCTGACCACGGACGGCGAGATCTTCCGCTTCGCCGCCAACGACGTCGACCTGCGCGGCGGGACGGCGGGCAAGGCCGTCGCGGCGGCCGACCACAGGGGATCCGAGTGGGCGGGCTCCGTGTTCGAACCGAAGAACGGCAACTGGCTGTTCGTCAACATCCAGACCCCCGGCATCACGTTCGCGATCACCGGCCCCTGGCGCCAGGGCGGGCTCTGATCCGTCCCCCGGGCACCGTCCGGACTCCCGTCCACGCCCCGCGCAACACGCTGAGGCGGCCGCTGTCCTGCCCCCTTCGGCCGGGGCAGGACAGCGGCAGTTGGCGCAGCGTCCCCCCCCGTACCGGGACTGGCTCACCGCCCGCCCGGTCGCAGCACAACTCCGGGCCGGGCCATAGCCGCCGAGGGGCAGCAGGAGGACCGTCACGGCAAGGTCTGATCCCCGGCCTGGTCACCGCCGGGTGTCGTGCCCTGCTGGACTGGGCGTTCCTCACCCGGGGGATGCACCGTGCCGAGTGGCACTGCCGCGCCGACAACGAGCGGAGCTCCGCGGTGGCCAAGAGGCTCGGCATGACGCTCGAGGGCGGCGCGAATCCTGGCCGGTCGGCGGTACCCGTCACGCCAAACAGATCTGGGCGGTCCTCGCCTCTGAAGGGTGTGCAGCCGAGCCTGGAATCCGGCCCGGGCACGGCAAATAGCCACCCTGCCCTGTACCTGGCCGGGGCCATGGTGTGGGATGGCCGCAGATAGCAAGAGCGAAGGGGGAAACGTGGCACGGACTCAGAACCTGCGGGAAGCCGCGCGGGCGTACGCGGGAGGTGCGAGCCCGCAACAGATCGCCGAGGAGGCTTTGCGCCGCCGCGCCGGTGGTGCGAGCGGTGACAGCGGCAACGGCGACGACGGAGGCCGGCGGCAGTCCGGCTCGGCCGGTGCGCAGCCCGGTCAGGGGAGTCAGGACGAGGGCATGGATCCCGGAGACTTCCCCGCCGCCCGGGAACAGGGCGGCAGCATCGCCACCGTCATGGCGCAGAAGACCGTCCCGCTGGACGAGGCCGGCGAGGCCCTCAACCGCAGCGAGCAGCGGAAGGAGGACGGCGAGCAGGTGCACGCCATCTGCCCGATGGTGATGCCGCGCGGCCGCTCCTTCCTGAGCATGCTGCCGGTCGTGTCGCTGCTCGTGCTCGGCGCCGTCGCGTCCGCCGTCGTCGCGGCGGCGGGAGACGGCCTGCTCACCCATCCGCTCTTCGGCATCCACTACTGGGTGATCTCCGTACTGGCCGTCGCCTTCGTCTGGGCGCGCCAGGGCATGGTGATGGTCCCGGACGGCTGCCAGGCGCTGATCACCCGCTTCGGAAAGCTGGAGAAGGTGGTGGGCCCCGGCCGGGTGATCCTGCTGAGCCCGTGGAAGCGGGTGTCGTACATCGTCAACACCACCCGCGAGTACCCGTTCAACGCACCGGTGCGCGAGGCGCCGACCAAGGGCGGAGTGAAGGCGTCGATCGACCTGTTCATCCAGTTCCGGATCAGCGACCCCACCGAGTTCGTCTACACGCTGGGCGCTGTGCGCGGCTTCGAGGAGAAGCTGAGCAACGCGGTGAGCGAGACCATCCGCAGTCTCATCTACGAGCAGGAGGCCGCCGCCATCTACGACATGGTCGGCGAGGACACCGGGCGTCTGCTCGAGCAGCTGAACCAGCAGTTCCGGCCGGCCGTCGAGCTGACGAACGCCAACATCACGCACGCCGAGCCGTCCGACCGCGCCTACCGCATGGACCTGGCGTCGCCCGAGATGGTGCGTGTGGCGAAGGAGGCGTACACCCACGAGTACGCCCTCCAGCTCCGCAAGGAGCAGGACGAGGGTGATCTGACCAAGGAACTGGCCACCCGGCAGGAGACGCTCTCGGCGATCCAGGCGGACATCGCGCAGTACCAGGCGCAGATGGACACCGCCGTGGAGCGCGAGACCAACCGGGCCGAGGCGCTGGCCCGCCAGCGATACGTGCAGGCCGAGTCGGAGGCGAAGGCCAACGCGGCGCTCCTGGAGGCGCAGGCCCTCGACATCCGCGCGGTGACGGCTGCCGAGGCACCGGAGATCCTGGAGTACCGCTACCAGCAGCAGGTGCTGGACACCCTGGAGCAGGTCGCGGACCACCTTCCGCGGCTGGTACGGATCGGTGGCCGAGGGGAGCGCGGGGAGGCCGCCGGTGTCGACTTCCTGCAGCTCGCCAAGGAGCTGATCGGCGAGCACGGGACGGAGCTGTTCACGGACGCGGACATGGCCACCATGCGCGCCCGGCTGACCGAGGTCGCCGCTCGTATCGCGGATCGTGAGATGGAGATCAGCGCTCTGCTGGAGGCCGACCGGCCGGTGGTACCGCCCGTACGCGGTGAGGAACCCGACGCCACGGAGCAGTCCGGCCCCGGGCCCCGCTCCGGGTCCCTGTCCCCGTCCGAGCCCGAGGAGGGCGCCCTGTGAGCACCGCACGTATGAACCGCAGGTCGGTCATCTCCGAAGCGGTCGCCCCCTGGAGCGAGATCGCCCAGCTGCTGCGCGGCGGCGAGGCCGGCACCCTGATTCCGGTCATCATTCCGCGTCACCGCCGCCGGCTCTGGTGGATGCTTCCGCTCTGGCTCGGTGTCTTCGCCCTTCTGTCCGGCGTGATGCTCACCCTTCGGGAAGCGGAGGCGGAGTCGGAGGGCAGCGACGTCGCCGACCTCGCCTACGGCGCCCTCGCCACCCTCGGTTACGCCGGCGGCTGCGTGCTCCTCCTCGCGGGCGCCCTCTGGTGGTGGCGCTCCTCGATCGTGGAGATCGAGCAGGGCACGAACGGTGTGCTGACCCGCTACGGCGCCGTCACCAACACCCTGGAGGCCGGCCGCCACTACCTGTGGCACCCGTGGTCACGGGTGGACTTCGTGGTGGACACCGCCACCGAGATCCCGTACTCCGCCCCGGTCATGGCCTGCCCGACCCAGGAGAACGTGCCGCTCCGGTCGATCGAGTTCTTCCTGAAGTTCCGCATCACCGACGCGGTGCTGTTCGTACGGACCATCGGCGCGGGCAACTTCGACCTGGTGCTCTCCAGCGCCGTCCAGGACGCGATCCGGCAGCGGGCGCGCCTGATGCGTACGGAGCGGGCCTACGACCTGCGCGGTTCGGACGTCGCCGACATGCAGGAGCTGCTCAACCGCCAGCTGTCCCGCTACGGGGTCCGCATCACCGGCTGCAACATCCCGGACGTACAGCTGCCGACCCAGTACCAGCAGCATCTCGCCACACGCGAGCGGGTGGCGAAGGAACGCCACGCGTACGAACAGGAGTGGGGCCTGACCCGTAAGCGCCGGATCGACAGTCTCGGCATGGACATCGAGCGCGCCAAGAAGGTCCGCGACGCCCGCATCGTCGAGGTGAAGGCCGCGCTGAACCGGGCGCGCGAGGCGGTGGCGCAGCTGCTCGAGGAGCAGGAGACCAACGCGCAGCGCGTGCGTTTCGAGATCGAGACGCGCGGGCGCAGCGGGCTCATCGCCGCCGAGAACGAGGCCCGTGCGCAGCGAGCCCTCGCCCAGGCGTACCGGGACAACGCCGCCGTGCTCCAGTACGAACTGGCCCGTCGCCGGCTGGAGGTCGGTGCGGAGCTGGCCACGCACGCCCCGCAGCCGGTGGTGGTCCGTACGGACGGACCGGGCAGCGGCGACACCTCCGCCCTGTCGACCCTGCTCACGGCGCAGCTGCTGCCGCGGCTGTCGCAGGCCCTGCCGACCGGGGACGGCGTTCCCGCCGCGCGGTACGCGGCGGACGACGAAGGATAGAGCGGTAAGCCGACGAAGGACAGAGCGGCGGAAAGCCGTTCAGGGCCCCTGCCGGTCGACAGACCGACTGATCGCCGGCAGGGGCCGGGCCCGTCACCATGACGCGCTCCACGCGGCGGCGCACAACGACCGCTCCACCTCGTCGGTGTAGACGGCAGCGGCCAGCCATGCGCGTGCGTAGCGGTCCGTGTCCGCCGGCAGCAGGCGGCCGAAGGCGTCGCGCGAGCGGTCCGCGGCGGCGGCATGGAGGTCGTCGAGGAGGTCGCCCGCTGTGGTGAGGCCGACCCGGCGGAGGCGGCCGCTGTCGCCGGACCCGCTTCCGGGGAACGCCAGGACGCGGCGGCCTCCGGAGACGGCCTGGTGCAGGCGGCGGCGCAGCAGGTGCAGCGGCGCTTCGTCCACGATGGGCGTGGCGGCACCGTCGGATGGCGTGCTCTGTGCGGGCAGGTCCGCGTGCTGGAGGCGGTCAAGACCGAGGTCCACTCGGGCGGTGGGGTCGCCGGGGTGCTGGGCGGCGAGCAGCAGGGCGCGCGGGAGTGGTCCTGGCGCCAGGCGGGCGATGACCCGCAGCCGGCTGCCCCGGGCTGCGGCCAGGAGGCGGAGGTTGTCGCGGTAGGGGAGGGCGGGGCTGTCGTGCGCCGTGATGAGCCGGAGGGCCAGACCGCCGCTGTCGGCCAGAAGACAGTCGGCGGTCGTCTCCCGTGCCGTACCCGTGAGTGTCACGTCGAGGAACAGCAGGTCGTGGCCGCCGTCGAGGGCCCGGGCGACCTGCTGGTCGACGGGTACCGCCCACAGCCGGTCCAGCGGGTCGCCGTGCCACGCGACGCCGGATGCACGCACCGCCCGTACCCCCGCCCCCGCGCCGAGTCGGCCCGTCGGGGAGACGGTGGCGCCGGACACGGCGAGGCCCGCACGGGACAGTTCACGGTGTGTCAGGGCGGTGTCGCCGATCCGTACGGCCCGGTCGGCGGCGCCGGACGCCCGCCCGGGGCCGCCCGGTGCCACATCGGAGACCGTGTGGAGGCGGCCCTCGGCGTCGGCGGTCCAGGTGACCGCCCCCGCATATCCGGTCGCCGTGAGGACGGGCTCCGAGAAGAGGCCGTACAGGCGCAGTGATCCGTCCGGGCGGTACGGCTGCCGTACCGTGCCCCGCAAGAGGGCCAGATCCGCGCCCGTGGCCTGCGGCAGGCGGTGGGCGACGGCGAGGACGTCCCGGTGGGCGCCTGCCAGGTCGGTGAGACGGTACGCGGGGTCGGCGGAGCGGGCCGCGCGTACCCCGGTGACCACGGAGACCGCCGCGGCAGCGGCCCTGGGGAGGCCCGCGAGCCGCGCGGTGTGCGCGGCCCGCAGCAGCTCCGCCTGGAGGACGGCGCCGGCTCCGTCCGTGCCCGCTTCGAGCACGGCGGCCGCGGCGTCGTGCAGCGCCCGTGCGGCGGCGCGCTGTTCGGCGGTGGGGGTGGTCTCTGCGGCCGCTTCCTCGGGGGCGTCCTCGTCGTGCGAGGCGGTCTCCTCCACGGCGCTTGCCGCCGAAGTCCCGTCCGCGGCCGAAGTCCCGTCCGCGGCCGAAGTCACCTCCGCGGCCCCGTCCGCGACCGGTGCCGCGGAGGCCGCGGCGGCGCGGTGCAGGCAGTCGGGTGCCAGCAGACATCCACAGCGGATCGCGTCAGCGCCGGTCACCACCCCGCCGGGGGCGTGTATTTCGAGGTCGGTGTCGTCGTCGACGGCGATGCGTACGGTGTCGCCGTCCCGGACGGCCGGGCGTGCCGCGAGCTTGGCGACGCCCGCGTCGAGCCGCTTGCGGAGCCGGGGCGACAGAGCCTCGACGAGTTCGGCGGTGACGGACGGGGCGACCGGAGGCAGGTCCGGGCTCATGCGATCTTCTCCCCTACCCAGCGGGCGAGTTCGAGCGGACTGAGGGCGGCAACGGGCATACCTGCGGCGACGAGCTGTCCCGCGACGCCCGTGGAGTACCGGGGCAGGCCCGTGTCGTCGAGGCTTGCGCAGCCCAGGACATGGCAGCCCGCCCCGACCAGCGCGCGGACCTCGGCGAGGAGCCCTCCCAGGGGATAACCCTCCTCGAAGTCGCTGACGACCACGACGAGGGTGCGCGAGGGTACGGTGACCAGTTCGCGTGCGTGCCGCAGACCGGCTGCGATGTGGGTGCCGCCGCCGACGCTGACCTCCAGCAGCAGGGACAGCGGGTCGTCGACGTGTCCGGTCAGGTCGACGACCTCGGTGGAGAAGGCGAGGAAGTGCGTGGACAGCGTCGGTACACCGGCGAGCACCGAGGCGGTCAGCGCGGCCCAGACAGTGGACGCCTCCATGGATCCCGACACGTCGGTGACCAGCACCAGCCGCCAGTCGGCGGCCCGGCGGGCGCGTGTACGGAAGACCGGCCGCTCGGGGATGACCCGGACCGTGCCGTCGGGGCCGCGCTGCGCGGTCGCCAGGTTGGCGCGCAGGGTGCGGGGCAGGTCCAGGCCGCCCCCGGGCCGGCGGCTGGGGCGCGGCAGGGCGGTGCCGTGCAGGGCGGGGCGCAGTCGCGTGGCGAGTTGGCGGGTCAGTGCGTCGACCAGGCGCCGCACGAGCGGGCGCAGTGCGGCGAGCCGGGCCTCGGGCAGTCCGCCCGCGTGCCGAAGTACGGTGCGCAGCAGGTCGACCGAGGGCCGTACGCCCTCCGCGTCCAGCTCGCCGAGGACGTCCTGGCGCCCCGACGCGGCGGCGGCCGCCAGGACTTCTTCGCGGATGCCCGGTCCGAACAGCGCCGCCAGTTCCTGCGACCACTCCCGCACCCCCGGATAGGGCACCTGCCGGCCGCCGCCCGCCCCGCCGAGGTCTCCCCTGCTGCCCTCTCCGCGTCCGGTGCCGTACAGCTCGTCGAGCGCGGTCGCCAGCGGGGCGGCGGACGGGGGCAGCCGGTCCGTGCGACGGCCGAGGACCAAACGCCAGCGGTCGGCGGGCGTCAGGAAGCGGTCCTGGACATCGGGGGAGGCGACGGGGGCCGGCGAGGCAAGGGAAACGGGCGAGGTGCCGCGGGCCGGGGAGGTGCCGGAGGCCGGCGTACGGGCCGCTGCCGCGCCCGGCGGCGGCAGCAGACCCAGCGACCGCAGGCGCTCGCGGGCCCCCAGGTCCCCCCGGGTCCAGACGGCGAGGGCGGCCGGGTCGACACCTTCGGTGTCGGCAAGGCGCGGGGCGTCGAGGCGCTCCTCGACGGCCGCGAGGAGGCGGTCGCGGGCCGCGGGGCTCAGGGTGTCGAATCCGCCGCGCAGCGCGGGAAGCCGCTCGAGGAACTCACGGTCGGGCAGCTCCGAGACGCGGTCGAGCAGGGGCTCCAGGGCGGGTGCCGCTGCCTCCAGCAGCGGCCCGGCAGCGGCCAGCAGCCCGCTGAGCCGGGCGGTGAGCGCGGAGCGCGTGTCGGGGTCGGTGGCCCCGTCGACCCAGGACGCCACCCGGTCACCGAAGTCCCGCGCATCCTCCTGCCCGAGCAGGACGCGCACCGCTCCGGCGGCGCCACGCATCAGCGGGGAGCCCCCGGCGGCCAGGCGGGCGAGTGCGTCGGTGAGCCGGATGCCGCCCAGCAGGTCCGCGCGGTGGGCGAGTTCGAGCAGGGCGTGGGCGTCCGCGGGGTCCTCGGACCCGGTGAGACCGTCGGTCTGCCGCACTGCCGCCGTCGTGAGCTGCTCGGCCACGGCGGCCGCCCGGGCGGTACGGTCCGTGTCGGCGTCGAGCCCCGGGACGTGACCGGCCCGCAGCCGGTCCAGCAGCGCCAGTCCCGCGAGCAGTTCGGACAGGGTGCCGGACAGCGGAAGCACCCGCGCCGTGTCCTCGAGTCGTTCGTCCGCAAGAGCGGGCAGGCCGCACTGAGCCGCCTGTGCGAGCCCGTCCAGGACCTGCGCCGACGTCGTTCCACCCGCGTCAAGCTCAGCGCGCCGCCGCTCGCGCAGCACTCCCTCCGCCGCCTGGGCGGGCATGACCCCGCGCACGCCGGCCGCCGTCAGCATGGCCGCCGTCGCGGGTGTCCAGCGCACCTCCCAGCGTGAGGTGAGGGCCTCGGCGCCGCCTGCGGCGACGACCTCCTTGGCCTCCCCGTAGGGAACCCCGCACACCGTCAGCCGCTGCAGCAGCAGTTGCCGGCGCCGGTCGAGGTCGGACCGCAGCGGGTCCAGGCGCAGGTCACGGGCCGCGCCGGGGCCGGTGGCCTCCGGGCCGGGCAGGCCCAGGGCCGCCACCTCGGCCTCGACCGCGGGGGCGAGACCGCTGCGCGGCGCATCCGGGGCGGGGCGTCCGGTGCGGGTGCCGACGAGGACCCGCTCCATGGCCCGCGCCACCGCCCGCCCCCTCCCGTACGGTTCGCCCTGCGCGAGAACCGTCTGCACGGCCTCGACCAGCTCGCCGCGGCCCGCCGCGGGCAGTCCGCGCAGGCGGGCGAGGTCGGAGGCGAGGCGGGTGATCTCGCGCGCGTCGGCGGGCCCCGACGGATGGCCGAGGTCACGCAGCTGCGCGCACACCCGCACGGCGGCCCGCGTCAGCGCCTCCTCCAGCCCGGCCGGATCGCCCGCCGCACGCAGCACCATGTCCTGCCACTCGGGGTCCCGGATGCCCGCCGGGTAGCCGGACCGCTCGTCCAGGAGGGCGTAGGTGTAGGGGATGAGGGACGTCGTCCATGCGGGGCGGGGTGCGCCGGGACTGGGAGGCCCGGTCTCCGACGTGGCCTCATCAACCGCCGTCGTAGGGTCGATTGTTCCCGTGCTGTCCCCGGAGTCCGGGCGGAGCAGTGCGGGTGCGTGGAAGGCCCCGACCACCGCGGCGGCCCGCTGCCCCCGCGCGGTGGCCCGAGCCAGGTGGGCCCGCATCCACTGCTCGCGCCGCAGATCCAGCTCCGGCACCCCGCCCGAGGAGGCCGCGTCCTCGCGCAGGGCCCACCCGGTGAGCAGAGCCGCCCGGCGCAGAGCCTCGGGCGGGGAGCCCGGGGCTGTGGCTTCGACGAGCCGGTCCCAGAGGTCGTCCCCGGCGCGGCCGGAAAGCCGGGCCCGCAGGGCCGCGGCGATGCCATGGCCGCCCGAGCCCGGGATTGTGCCATGCCGTCCCTCGTCCCATGCCCGGCCGGCGAGCGGCAGGTCGCAGGCGATCAACGGGACGTCGTGCCGGGCGGCCCAGCGCACGGCGGCCAGTTCGGGCGAGAAGTCTGCGAACGGATAGAAGGCGGGGCCCTGGCCGCCACTCCCGTGACCGGGGGCGGCGGCCAGCGCGACCGGGGCCCGCGTCTCTTCGTGTCCGAGCCACGGCAGCCACTGCTGCATCTCGGCCGGCAGCTCGACCAGCAGGACGTCCGGTTTCGCGTCGTCCAGCAGCACGGGCACGGCGGCGGCCAGGGACGGCGCGTGGTGCCGTACACCGATGAGGTAGGGCGCCGCCGGGTCGGTGAACGCAGCGAGCGCCCCGTCCGCGGCGCCGACGACGGGGGAGGGGGACACGGTGTCAGCCCTCCAGGACCGTACGAAGGTCCCACAGGGTGCGCCACGTGGCGGAGCCCTGTTCGGCGCGGCGCCGGACGGGGCCGTCCCAGTAGCCGCGCAGCCGGGCCGCGTCGGCGGGGTCGTCCTTGCGCACGACACCCAGCAGGTGCCCCGGCAGGAGGCCCAGCACGTCACGGTCCCCGGGGAAGTACGCCGCGGCGAGAGCCAGCGCTCCCGCGACGGACACGGCCTCCGCGGTGCTCATCACCGTCGACGGCCGCTCCACCTCCCAGCCTTCCGCCGACCGGCCCTCACGCAGGTCCCGGAAGGCGGTGACGAGGGCCTCCAGGACTGCGTGGTCGACCTGGAAGGGCGCCCCGGCCCGCTCGACGGACGCCCGCGCCTGACTGCGCACCAGAGCGGTCTCGGCGTCCAGGTCCGCGATGGGGCCGACCGTCTCGAAGTTGAAGCGGCGCTTGAGAGCCGCGGACATCTCGGAGACGCCCTTGTCACGCAGGTTGGCGGTGGCGATGAGGCTGAAACCCGGGGCCGCGTGCGCCAGGGCGTCCTCGGTGCCCGCCAGTTCGGGGACGGCGATGCGCCGCTCGGAGAGCAATGACACCAGGGAGTCCTGCACTTCGGGCAGGCAGCGGGTGACCTCCTCGACCCGGGCGACGGCGCCCCGGCGCATCGCGGTCAGCACCGGCGAGGGCACCAGTGCCTGCCGGCTGGGCCCCTGCGCCAGCAACAGGGCGTAGTTCCAGCCGTACTTCAGCTGGTCCTCCGTCGTGCCCGCCGTGCCCTGCACGACCAGACCGCTGGTGCCGCACACGGCGGCCGACAGCAGCTCCGACAGCATGGACTTGGCGGTGCCGGGCTCGCCGACGAGGAGCAGACCGCGCTCGCCCGCGAGAGTCACCACACACCGCTCGACCAGGGCCCGGTCGCCGACGAACTTGCCCTCCACCGCAAGGCGGCGCGGCACCCCGTCGGGCACCGCCGCGCTGTCGGGGAGCTTCAGGGCCCGGCCGTCGCTGCCCATCACGAACGTGACGACGGCGCGCGGGGTGAGCCGCCACGCCGGCGGCCGCGGCCCGTCGTCGTAGGCGGCGAGGAAGGCCAGCTCGACGGCGTGCCGGTCCTCGGGCGGGACGATCTGGCGGGTGAGGTCGGGAGAGGGGGAGGCGGGGGAGAGGGTGGCGGTCATCGTCGCGTGTTCTTCCGGTTGCGGTGGGACGGTGGTCATCGGCGGCGGCCCTTGCGGGTCGCGCGGGTGGTCAGCTCCTCGTAGGCCGGGGCGTCACCGGCGCGGACGCGGGCAACCGCGCGGGTGAACAGCTCCGGCACCGGCATCAGAGGCACCGTGCGGGAACGGGTCCTCACGGGGTAGAGGCCCTCCTTCCAGATCTCCACCGGCAGTGCGGGGGCCTTGAGGTCGAGCCAGCCGCCGGGCAGGAAGAGGGAACGCCCGGCGCGTGGCCGCTTGGCCTCGACGACCAGGTCCGTGGCCGCGAGCTCGGCACGGGCCTTCTTCATCCTGGCGGGCTTCCAGCCGGTCCAGCGGGCGCAGTTGCGGTCCGTGGGGTCGGGCAGGGCCAGCAGCTGGAGGTAGAGGGCCGCAGCGTCCTCGCCCAGGCCGTGGGTATCGGCGACCTCTCCGACCAGCTCGGGCACGCCGGCGGTCGGGTCCTGCGCGTAACCGGCGGGCAGCTCTTCGGGATCGGTCCCGGCGTCGAGCGCGCGGGCCAGGTCCTCGCCGAGGATTGTCCGCAGGGCCCGCAGGCCTTCCCCGCGTCCCGCTCCGACGAGCCCTTCGACAAGACCGAACACGGCGTCATCGGGACCGTCGAGTCCGGCCGGGCGCACCAGGACGGCCTCCTGATCGCCGTACCAGGGGCGCAGGACCAGCGCCTCGCCGAGCCGGGTCAGGCCGTCCGCATCGGTGCCCCCGGTGGCGGGCAGGCCGAACGCCTTCCGGAGCAGGGGTGCGGCCTGCCCCTTCTCCGCCCAGCTGATGTCGAGGTCGAGCAACAGGCCCGGGTCGGCGATGCGGCGGCGCAGCGCGGCGAGGCCCTCCGGCAGGGCGGCGCGCAGCGGATGACCGTAGGGCAGGCCGTAGGCGAGCGCGGCCAGCGTGTGCACGGCACGCGTCAGGTCGTACTGTCCCGGCAGGGCGGCGGGGTCCGCGGCGACGAGATCGCCGTTCTTGTCGGGGCGTTGGACCGTGGTGCGGCTGAGCCAGGGGGTACGCCGCGGGTTGAGCACTTCCTCGGCCGAGACGGCGGGCACGCCCGCGAGGTCGAGGTCCGCCATGATGTCCTCGGGGAGCCGGACGAAACCGCCGAGCCGCTCGGCCCACACACGGCTCGCCGCTGCCGTGTCAGGGCCGGACGTCCACAGGTCGGCGGGGGTCTCGGGCAGCAGGGCGCCGACGAGCGCCGCCCGGTCGCCGGACGACAGGGAGCCCAGCAGGGCGTTGGCCAGATCCCTCTGACGTGGCTTCAGGCCGATCGTCGTGAGCATCTCGGTGGACATCCCCGCGGGCGTGCCCGCGAGCAGCAGGGCTGCCTGGAGGGGGCCCAGCCCGCCGCCGGTCGCGTGGGTGAGGGCGTCGGGCGCCTCGGGCTGCCAGGGCGCGGCGCCCTTGTCGCGGATCAGCCGGGTCACGGCGGTGAGCGCGTCGGCGGGGAACTCCGGCGGGTGCGCCGCCTCCTTCACCAGTGTGAAGTGGGCGACCGCGCCGAACAGTCCGGCCGGATCGTGGTCCAGCGCCAGCCAGTGCACGCGCCCGCTCTGCCGGTCGACGTTCTGGTTGCCGAGGACGACGACGGTACGGCCGCCCAGCCGCAGCACCTGACCGACGCGCTCCTGCTTGTCGTGGGGCTCGCTCAGGACGATCTCGCGCAGTCCGCCGCCGGGTGCGGCCAGCGGCCCGTCCGCCACCGCCTCGAGCAGCAGGAGCAGCGCCTCCCGGTGCGTCTCGGACACGCCGGGGGACGCCGCGCGGTAGGCAAGCGGGCGCAGCACGTCCAGCACGGACGGCCACGCCATTCCGATGCCCGGGATCGTGCGGTCGTCGCTGACCCATCCGCCGGGAGTGAGGCGGGAGCGCTCGGGCAGCGCGATGCCGTCGGCGGGCTTCCCGGACAGCACACGGTTGACGGAGCGGATCTGGCGCAGCGTGCGCCAGCGCAACCCGCTGCCCCACCAGCCCTGCTGGCCGGCGAGGCCGGCAGTGGCCTCACGCAGCGTCTGGTCGTCGCCGTGTTCGGGGCTGAGGTCGGCGAACATCCCCTCGGCGTGTCGCCGGTCCCCCTGTGGCCGCTCGACCGGAGGTGCCACGAAGGCGGCGGTCGACTCGGCGAGCCGCAGCACCGCGCGCACCAGAGCGGCGACACCGGTGAGCAGGTGCGGTTCGGTGAGGGCGGGAAGGCAGCGGGACACGGCCTCGCGGAGGCACGCGTCGGCGGTCGGCAGGGCGGGCTTCTCGGTGTCGGAGGTCGCGGTGGCGCCGCTCCCGGCGGCCGACGGCCCTCCGGCAGCAGCCACCATCGCCGCGCGCTCCGCCAGCGCCTCGGCCCCCGTACGCAGCAACTCACCCGCCTGCTCGTCGCTCAGCGCGCGCAGGAGCGCCGACGCCTCCTCGTCACGCGGCCGCAGCGCATGCCAGAAGGCGACCGGCGGGACCAGCCGCGTACCGGCCGCGAACTCGCTGCCCTGCTCGAGCGGCGTCACCCGGCCCAGCTCCACCGCCGCGCCCAGGGCCCCGGCGGCATCTTCGGGACACACCGCCGCCCCCGCAGAGTCCTCCCCCGTGTACAGAGCGACCTGCCGGTGCAGGGCGACGGCGACGAGCTCGGCGCCCCCGGGCAGCCGCAGCGCCCCCAGCGGAACACCCGGCACCCGGTCCCGTACGGCCGGCAGGCAGACGGTCCGCCCGTCCGGCGTGCCGGCAGTCGTGCGGGCCTCCGCACCCTCGCCCTCCGTGCGCACCCAGTGGCCCAGGACCGTCCCGTCCGTGCCGAAAGGGCTGTCCTCGAGACCCGGCTGCAACGGCAGTACCGAGCACTGCTGTTGCAGCAGGGTCGCGCCCTCCCGGATACCGGTCCGCAGGAACGCGGGCAGCGAGGCGCGCCCGTGCGTACCGGTGGCCGGGTCGTACTCGAGCCACACCTGCTGCCGGCCCTGCCTGCCCTCGCGCCAGTACGAGGTGCCGTCGCCGAGGATGCGGCGGCCGGGCGGCAGGACGGTGTCACCGGCATGCAGTGCGCGGCCACCGGTGGCGCGGCCGCCACCGGGCATCGGGATGGAGGGTGCACCGGCGTCGCGGGCGTCGTGCCAGCCGGGGAGCCGCTCGCCGGTGAGCGGGAACACCTCGGCGGGGCGGGCCGACCAGTATCCGACCTGCTTGTTGTCCTGATACCACATCACCAGCAGCTCGCCGTCCGTGTAACGGAACGACGGACGCTGCCACCGGTTCAGCTCCACGGGCAGGCGCAGGTCGTGCTCCAGCAGGATCTCCTGCGGGCCGACGACGATCGCCTTGTGCCTGCGGGAGAGGATCAGCGCGGGCCAAGCCTCGTGGACGGCCAGAGTGTCGTCGCGGTCGCGCCGCGTCTCGGCGTCGAGCCGCCGCAGCGCCTCGTCCAAGGCAGGCCAGCCCAGTTCGTCCAGGAGGCCGGCGCGCAGGGTACGGCCGAGCAGCGGCGTGACCTCGTGCGCGGCGGCCTGGGTGACGGCGGCCGGGCTGACTTGGGCGGCGACCGTACGGAACGGGCGCATCCGCTCCAGCGCGGTGCGCGCCGCGGGCAGGGCTGACGCGGAGCCCAGCTCGGCCGCGGCGTCGTCCAGCCACTCGCGCAGTACGTCGGCGAGCACGGGGTGACCGGCCAGGCCCTGCAGCAGCCCGGCGTCCGGACGGTGGCCGCTCAGCGTGCCGACGGCGCCGTACAGCAGGCGCCGGCAGCGTGCATCCGAGGCGGTGGCGGTCAGGTCCCGCCGGCCCGGCAGAGTCTCGCGCAGCCACTGGTTCAAGGGCAGGAAGACGTCCTTGTCCGGGCCGGGCAGTGTCAGCGGCACACCCTCCGCGACGCACAGGTCCAGCAGATCCAGGTCGGCGCCGGCCTGCCAGCGGCCCGTGAAGAGGTCCACCGGCCGGCCCTGGGAGCGCAGGCGCGGCGCCATCCGCTCGACGAGCGCGAGCGTGGCCGGCGAACGCCCGCTCACCGCGCTGCCGTGCTTGCGGTACACGGCCCAGCGGCTGAGCCAGTCCGCCGCGTCGACCTGCTCCGCCGCCGCCCCGGCCTCGCCGGTCAGCAGCAAGTCGGCCCCGGTCTCTGCGAGCAGCGCCAGCCAGAACTCGTCGTCCTTGGTGGAGCGGCCCAGCCCGGCCGGCATGATCTCCAGCAGCCGGACCCGGACGGCGGGCTGCTGCTCGGCCAGGACGGACAGCGTCGCCCGGTACGTGTTCCAGAAGGACGCGGGCGCGCGGACCGCCGCGGGCGAGGCGAGCAGGTCGGCGACGAGGGCGCACTCCTCGGTGACCCGGTCCAGCCCTGACGCCTTGATCAGCCCGCGGGCGTCCTGCGGCAGCGAGGCGTACGGCGGCATGCCCGCCGCACAGCGCTCCACGGTGAGCTGCCGGAACTGGGCCCAGGCCGCGGTGGGGCTCAGCCGCGTCGCCAGGGCCTTCACGTACTCCTTGAGTGCCTTGACCGTCAGTGCTCCGGCGAACGCGAACTCCAGGAACACCGCTCGCTGCCGCTCCTCGTCCACCGCCAGCCCGTGCACCCGCTCGGCTTCGCGCGCCTTGCCGAAGAAGGCGGCCGCGTAGGTGGTGTTCTCGTGCTGGAGGAAGACGCGGGCCGCCTGCTCGTAGAATGTGGGCAGAAAGTGCGGCACGGCACGGCCCAGCCGGTCGCCGAGCGCCTCGAACCCCTCTTTGGCCGTACCGGGGCGGGACTTGGCCTGCCGCGCGAGCCGCTCGACGTCCTTGACCAGCGCGAGCGCGTGGTGTCCGTTCGCCGGGTCGTGGACCAGCGCCCAGGCGGGGAAGCCGAGCGTCTCCCGGCGCACCTGCCCGACCTCGGGCGTCTGCGGCTGCCGGACAAGTCCGAGGAAGTCCAGGGCCAGGTCCTCGGCCTCGCCCAGCATGCCCGGCACGAGCCGGACGACTTTTCGCTCGTCCAGCGCGGGGTGGATGTACGTGCGCACGGTCAGGACGTCGGCGTCCTCCCGGTCCGTGGTCGCCGGCGGCAGGACGGCACCCGCGTCGAGCAGGGCCGCGGCAAGGGTCTCGTCGTACGTCGTCATGCCGCCTGCTCCTCGTCCTCGATGTCGCGCCCGGCGTAGAGCGCGGCCGCCATGCGCATGCCCTCCGACCAGGCCACCGGCCCGACCTGACCCAACCTCAGCACCCTGCCGGCCGGGTCGGTGAACACCAGAGGGCCGGTCTCCGTCTGCTCGTAGCCGTCGTAGTCGCCGACCCACACCCGGGCCTCGACTCCGCGGCCGTCCTCCAGCACGGAGCAGACGGCGTGGCCTCCGCGCACGCGGTAGCCGAGCTGGGCCGCCCGGCCGTGCAGGAACCGCAGTTCCTTGAAGGCGCCGCCTGCGTACTCCTCGACGGACGTGGCCTCGGTGTCGACCGCGGCCGGCCGCCGCCACACCTCACGGAACAACTGCTGAGCGCGCTGCTCCACGCCGAGCTCGACGGCGAACTCCCGCAGCTCCTCCAGGTCGTCGAGAAGCACCGGGTGCGGCAGCCGCACAAGAGCGGGGGTGATGCGGACGGTGTCACCGTCCAGGTCGACCAGCCCCAGACCGCGCTCCGGGTCGGCGTCCCGAAGGAAGCCGGCCACCTCGCCGTCGGCCCCGGTGACGACGAGGTCGCGCAGCGCGGCCTGCCAGGCCGGATCGGGCCACACGCCCGCGAGAACGGCGAACGGCACCGGCAGTGAACGCACCATCCACCGCTCCACGGCCGCCAGACACCCGCGTTCGTGCCGCTCCAGCCACTCGACGAGCTGACGCAGACCCACAACGGCCGGATCATCGGCGATCTTGGGCGGCACGGACTTCAACCGCCGCCCCGCCGCATTGCGGCACACCACTTTGCCGTCGTCGAGAGCGACTTCATAGCCGCCGGCCGACACCCACCCCATGTGCGCCTCCCGCACCCGCAGTGATCAACTGCCGGGAACTCTAGGACAGGCCACTGACACCGACGCCGGTGGACGCCTTCCGGCGGTCATGGCCCGGACGTCCGCACTGTGCCGCAGGGCCGTCGATGTCGTTTCCGGGACCTCTGAGTACGGGTAGTCATGCCTGTGCGCAGGGGCGCGCGAAGCTGGTGGAGAGCAGGCAGGCACGGGGGTGTGGGCCATGGGGGCGGGTCGGGGGCCGGCCGCCGGCGTCCCGGTCGTGGGGTGCGCGGTGGTGACGGCCACCGAGCTGCTCGGCGCGAGCGATGTCGAGCTGAACGGCACGATGCTGATCAACCTGACCTCGGGCGACTCGGCCCAGGCCCGGGAAGCCGCCCAATGGGCCGAGCAGCGAGGCGCCCGCTACCTGGACGGCGTCATCATGGCCGTCCCGCCGGCGATCGGGACCGCAGAGGCGATGATTCTGCACAGCGGGCCGCAGCCGCACTTCGAGGCGCACAAGTTGGCGGACGTTGAGCATCCAGGCGGGTCTCCGGACGGATACCAGTGACTACGCGTCACCAGTAGTGTTTGATACGCACGCGGGGCACCGGCGAAAGTTCCCGGCGCCCGGCCTGAAAGCCGGTGGCAGGTGGACACCGAGAGAGCTGCGGCCATTGCTGTGGACGCTGATCGTGGCGGCAGGCAGGTTCGGCGTAGGCCTCAGCGATTTGCCGAGTCAGTGAGAGTGACACCGTGATCGGGTGTCACCTCGGCACCGTGACCGGAAGCGAGTTCGGTGAGGAGCAGGGCGATGTCGTCAGCTCGGTACGAGGAGCCCCGGGCGTTGTGCAGAAGCCGGTCGGCGAGTTCGTCCGGTGAGTCCGCAGGGGCGTGGGCCAGGGATGCTCTCAGGCGGTCGATCCCTACCTTGATGTCGGCGCCGCGTTCCTCGACCAGTCCGTCGGTGTAGAGGGCGAGGACGGACCCTGGTGGGAGGTCGATCCGGGTTGCTGGATAGACGCTTGCGCGATCCACGCCGAGGAGTGGGCCGATGTCCAGTTCAAGGGCGCTGGTCGTCGCGTCGGGACGGCGGAGCAGGGGTGGGGGGTGGCCGGCGGTGACGGCGTAGGCATGGTGGCCGTGGGGTTCGAGGTGGATGTAGCAGCAGCTGGCCAGCAGCCCGGGGTCGAGGTCGACGAGGGTTCGGTTGACGCCCGCCATGACATCGCCGGGCGTATGGCCTACCGCCGCGAAGGCCCGTACGGCGCTGCGCAACTGGGCCATGGTGGCCGCGGCGGCGATGCTGTGCCCCTCCACGTCTCCGATGACAAGAGAGACCCCCATACCGGTGGGGATGACGTCGTACCAGTCGCCACCGATGTCCATTCCGCTGGTGCCGGGCAGATAGCGCGCGACGGTGCGGATACCCGGGACTACTGGCAGCCGGTGGGGCAGGAGCGCTTGCTGCAGGCCGCGCGCGAGGGCGAACTCGGAGTCGTAGAGCCGCGCTCGTTCCAAGGCCTGGGCGATCAGCCCGGCGAGTGCGGTGAGGACGCCGCGGTCCTTCTCCGTGAACCGGTGGATCTCGTCGAAGCCGAGGACGCAGGTGCCGACAGGGTGGCTGGAGGCGATCAGTGGCAGATACGCCCAGGAGCGTACGTCGCCCGTGGGGATGCCCGGGTAGCCCTGGGAGAGGTCCTGCTGCGACTCGATGAAGAGCGGAGTGCCAGAGGTCAGGGTCTCCGTACCGGGCAGGCGCGCATGCAGCGGTACGCCCTCCAGCCAGTCGAGGAAGTCTTCGTGGTGGCCGGTGTGGAAGAGCAAATGCATCGTTGCGTCGCGGACCACGTAGATCGCCAGCTGCTGGCCTCCGAAGGCTGGTAGGAGCTGGTCGGAGATGACTTCGCAGACTTCGCGGGCGGTGACCGCCTCGGTCAGCGCGCTGCCCAGCTGCAGGACGTGGTACATGACGCCCAGGCGCGCCGGTGTGGCATCGGTTGCTGTCTTGGCCGAGGAGGCGGATGGCGTTGAGGTCGAGGGTGAATTGACGGGCACCACCCGGCCGGTAACTCCGTCTGCTTCCGGATGGAGGGAGAAGGCGAGCCACCGGTCGGGCGGTCGGCAGGCCAGGAAGGAGACCGGCGCCTGCGAGATCATCGCGGACCGGTGCCGGTACTCGAAGTCGGGATCGGACAGCCACGGCAGCACGTCCGAGAGAAACTGCCCCAGCAACTCGCTGCCGCGCACGCCCAGCAGCTGCAGGGCGCTGTGGTTGGCGTAGGTGACCCGCCCGTCGGGGGCGAGGGAGAACACCCCGTCCCGCAGCCGTTCGACCGCGGCGACGGCCGCGCTGCCGGCCTGCGCGTCGACGACCGTGCCGACCAGGTGGGTGCGTGCCCGCGCGCTGTCGGCCTCCGCTGCGCGGCCCCACAACTCAACCGTGCGGTACCCCTCGCCGCCATCCGTGCGATCCCGTATGCGCAGGCGCCGCGCTTTGATCCGGCCCTCGGCGGCTGCCGCGCGGGCGGCCGCTCGAAGGGCGGCGCGGTCGCCGGGGTGCAGGCAGGAAGCAAGCGTTTCGGCTCGTCCGTCGAAAGCGCGGGGGTCGAGACCGAAGATCGCGCAGAGCTCGTCGTCCACGGTGCAGGTGCCGGTGACGAGGTCCCAGTCGAACAGGCCGGCCCGCACGGCCGGTGCCGAGGGAGCCGGGGTCTCGACGGGAATCGTCTGCGGGTCGCACTCGACGGGATCGCCGGTACGGGCGCGGAGGTCGGAGAGGGAGTCACCGAGCCGGTTGGCGATGGTCCGCACGTGGCGGCGCTGAGCCTTGGACAGCCCTTCGCCGCCGGGGGACGCCGCCCAGACGATCGCCAGCGCACCGAAGGTCTCCTCACCTGAGCGCACCGGCACGGAGCAGGAGCCGAAGGCGTACGGCAGAGCTACCGCAAGCTGGGGATACCGGCGCATCGTCTCCTCCGCGTCGGCCAGGTGGACCGTGCGCCCGGAGCCATAGGCCGCGGCGACCGGGATGGGACTGCTCACCGGAATGAGGTGCCAGCCACCGAGCAAAGAAGGTGGCACCCCGCACGTCGCGGCGAGCACGATCGACCGGCGGTCGCGGGAGCGGAGAAAAGCGCTCCCCGCGTACGCACCGGTTCCTTGGACGGCTTCGACGACGGCTGCAGCGAGCAGATCCTCACGCTTCGCCGTTTTGCCGACGATCATTTCGCTCATAGTTCCAGTGTGCGCAGGTCGGGCCCACCGGCCCAAGGCAGCCCAGCGAGACGCACCGATCGCAGGGTCCGTCGCCGCGATCCGGCCATGGCTCCGCCCTGGATCCCCGAGACACCCGGGCAAGATCACGCAAACCGTCGACGGTACGGGCCACCTGTACGGTCCGGACACGGGGGAGGGCAAAGACCCGTAACTGACAGCTACTGAGCGTCACCGATGATCATGATCACCCGGATTTGCTCGGACGGCGCACAAGGACTCGCTCGTCGCCCTCTACCGCGGCGGGGCCATCGGCCTTGACGCACCTCGATGCCTTGAAGCACATGTGTACGGCGGCTTCGACGAGTGGGGCCTCCACGGCGGCTGACCGCTCGCCGGCGCGCCGGATCTGACCACCTGGTTGGCCGGACGGGCCAACTACCGCGCTCAGTGCCACAGCGCTGCAGTTGGCCGGTGAGCGTTCTGGGTGGACCGGGTGCGGGTCGAGGAGCGAGCGGGGGCGTCCGGCAGAATCCCGCTGTGACGTCCATGGGGGTCCTGACCGATCTGGAAGCCGGCATGGCAGAGCTGTCAACGCCGATGCGGGTGTTCGTGGCGACCGGACGGTTCACTGAGCCGGACCCCGACCTGCCAGAGCTGGCTGGCCGGATCCGCACGCTGCTGGCCGAGGTCGCGGTGGACGAGGCCTGGCGGCGCTTCCTGCTCGGGTACGCCCCGCCGTCCGCCTTTGAGATCTGCGCCGCACTGGAACCGGTGGAAACGCACGAGGCCGCCGCGTTCCTGGTCCGGGTCGCGGCCGTCGACCTGGTCTGGCCGAGCCACCGACACCTACCCATCGAGACCGCCGAGCGCGCGGCGGACCGGGTGGTGTCACTGCTCGGACCGGAGGCCGGCTGGTGGACCAACCACGATGCCGGGTGCGGCGCCATGAACGGGCTCACCCCACTGTTCGACAGCCTGCTCGCAGGAACGGACGGTGAGCACTTTGCGCTGGCGCTGCAGATCGCCGACGACTGAGCGCCTTGCCCCGTAGGAGTGATCCTCAGTCTCTGCGCGTGCGGACGTACGGTGTACGCGCCAAGGACGCCCGCATTCCTGCTCGCGACGCTGAGGCGCACTCTCGCCCCGCTCATCCCGCCCACGGGCACCGGCTGGGGTTCCCGTAGCGTCCGATCCATGATCGCCCTCGATGCCCTCGATGCCCTCGTCCGCCTCTGCCCGCCGCCCGCCGATCCGCCGCCCACTGTGGACTGGGCGCAGGCGGAGCACGCCCTCGGTGCGGCTCCGCTTCCTGCTGCCCGGCCGGCCGCCCAGCCGACCTCGACGCGCATCCCGCGGTCGTCGTCACAGGTCTCGGCTGTGCGATGGCCACTCACTCGGCGGCCCAGTCGGCGTTCGCGCCGCAGACGATCAGGCACGGCAGGTCGCCGGGAACTCGGCCAGCCAGCCACGCGGCGAACGGGACGGCCGCAGCCGGTTCGACCGCGATCCGGCACTCCTCCCACAGCCGGTCGCGTGCCCGCAAGATCTGCTCATCGCCGACCAGCACAGACGACACGTCGTGTGTGGCCAGGACGGCGAAAGGGATCGCGCCGACCCGGCTCGCGCCGGTCGCGGAGGCGGCAACGGAGTCCACGGCCGAGTCCACCGGCTCTCCCGCGGCGAGCGCGTCGTGCAGGCAGCGGCAGTATTCCGGTTCGACGGCGACGACACGGCGCCCGGCGATCGCGAGTGCCGTACCGGCCGCGAGCCCACCGCCGCCGACCGCCGCCGCGATCGCATCGACACCGGGCGCCTCGGCCACGATCTCAGCCGCCACGGTTCCCTGCCCCGCGACGACGGCCGGATCGTCATAGGGGTGGAGGAACCGATGTCCCGGCCGCGCCGCAGCATCCGACGCCGCCGAGGCAGCCTCAGCGAAGGTGGCACCGTGCCGCACGAGCCGCGCACCGGCAGCCTCGATGCGGCGGGCCTTCGCCGCCGGAACCGTCTCCGGCACATAGACCGTCGCGGACACGCCGAGCAGCGAAGCGGCTGTCGCGACCGCCAGGCCGTGATTGCCACCGGACGCGGCCACGACGTGGCCGTCCAGAGGCCCGGAGAGCATCGCGTTGAGTGCGCCGCGCAGCTTGAACGACCCGCTGCGCTGGAGGTACTCCAGCTTCAGCAGGACACGCCGGTTGCCGATCTCCAGATCCAGCAGCGGAGTACGACGGGCGTAAGGACGGATCCTGTCGGCGGCCGTGCGGACATCGGTGGCCGAAAGGATGTTGGTAGGACTCTTCACGGGGTCAATGCTTCACGGGCATTCCCTTTAGCGCCAGCAACGATCAATAAGTCACCGTTAGCGATGCTTACGATGAGTAGGTGATGCGAGAACTGGACGTCAACCGCCTGCGGGTCCTGATGGAGGTCGCGCACGCCGCGTCCATCGCCGAGGCGGCGCGCAATCTGTCCTTCACGCCCTCGGCGCTCTCACAGCAGATCTCCAAGCTGGAAACGGAACTCGGCACCCGTCTGCTGGAACGTCGCCCCACCGGCGTCACTCTGACCGCGGTCGGCGCTGTCCTGGTGGAACACGCGGAGCGTGTGATCGGAGAACTCCGGCAGGCGCGCGCGGCGGTCGATGCCGCGATGGGGGCTCAGCCGCAACGTCTCGCGCTGGGCTCCTTCGCCACCGCGGCGCAGGTGCTGGTGCCGACGGCGCTGGCCGCGCTCCAACGCCGGTATCCCCGGGCCGAGCTGTCGCTTCTCGACATCGAACCGCCCGAAGGCTACGGGCTGGTGACCTCGGGTGACCTCGACGTGCTGATCACCCATCGCTACCCCGGCGTGGCACCGGCACCGCATCCAGGGCTCGACCGGCAGCCGCTGCTCCACGACCCGCTTCGACTGGTGCTGCCTGCCGACCACCGGCTCGCCAGGGGCACAGCCAGTCGCGGCATCAGCCTCAGCCGGCTCGAGAACGAGACGTGGATCTCCGGCGCACCGGGCATCCCGAACAGGACGTGCCTGGAAACGCTCGCCCGCCAATCCGGCATCGAACCCCACATCGCCTACGCATCCGCCGACTACCACGTCATTCTGGAGCTGGTCGGCGCAGGACTGGGGATCGCGTTCGTCCCCCAGAGCGTGCTCGCCGGTGCCGACCGCTCCCGGGTCTCGGTCCACGGTCTGCGCGGGTTCACTCCGGCCCGCGAGATCAGCATCGTGCACCGGCGGCGGCCGACCGCACTCATCCGGGAACTCACAGCCTTCCTGCACACTGCCGCGAGCGCCCTGAGCCAGAAGGGCCCGCCCGAGTAGCCGTAGTCCGCCGAATTCTCACTGCTGGCGGTTGAGACGCAGGCACTGACCGGCCATCGGTCTCACGCAACGACCATCGGCGGGATCGCCACGGTGGACGGCGCCGCCTGCTCCAGCCTGGTCTTGATCGCGTCGACTGCGGCGGGACGGTGGCCTTCCTGGTCGATGACGCCGACAAACTGTTCGAGCAGTTCGGACTGATCCCTCACATATGACTCGAGCCGGATGATCGCCCCCTCCGCTGCCCGAAGCCCCTCTCGGGCGGTGTGGATCAGCGCATGGCTCTTTGCCCGGTCGTCCTGGAGCGGTGTTTGTAAGCACTTCTTTGGGCTCCACTGCACGGAATAGAAGTGGCTCCACGGCGTAAGAAGTTGATCTGGCTCCACTCCGCGAAGCGATGCGCGGGTCTGGGACGTTGGATAGGGTACGGCGGGAGGTGCGGGGATGAGTTTCCGGCTGGCGGCGTACGCCGTGTGCATCGAGGACGGACGGGTGCTGCTCGCCCGTCACGTACCACCGGAGGGCGAGAGCAACTGGACTCTTCCGGGCGGCAGGGTCGAGCAAGGGGAGGATCCGTTCGATGCGGTGATCCGGGAGGTCGTCGAGGAGACCGGCTGCTCCGTGGTGGTTGATCGCCTGCTGGGCGTGGACTCGAGGGTGATCCCCGCGGCCGTCGCACGGGCGGGAGTCGAGCACCAGAATGTCGGCATCTTCTACCGGGTCCGCATCACCGGCGGCCGACTCCGGCCTGAGCCGAACGGTGAAATTGCGGGGTCGGTCTGGACTGCGATCCCCGAGGTCGCTTGCTTGCGTCGTTCATCGCTCGTCGACATCGGCCTCGCGCTGGCACAGACCCTTCCGGCAACCGGCCACGTCGCTCCTGTCCTGGTCGGCGGCCTGATCCAGCACTGAGGCAGCACCACCATCTGCCTGGCTTGCTTCATTCGGCGATGTTCCACCAGGAAAGCCTGCGACGTGCCCTCGTTGGAGTGAATGCGCTGGTCCGTCTGCCCGACGACGGCAGCACTATGGCTTCGACGCCTTCTGTTGCGTCCCTGGCGAGGACGGCGCCCATGAGAAAGGCGGGGTCGAGCACGAGGGCGGCCGGTTCAGGCGCACGCACCTGGTCCCGGTCCCCGACGTCGCCACATTGGAAGAGCTCAATGCCCGGATTACCGAGATCGATGCGGCCGAGGACGAACGGATCCTCGCGGGCAGACTGACCACTGTCGGCTTCAACTTCGTTGATGAGACGGACCAGTTGGCGCCGCTGCCGCTGGAAGAGTTCGAGTGCGGCATCATCCTGACACCGAAGGTCGACCGCAGCAGCAGGATCACGGTCAGGCAGTGCCACTACTCGGTGCCGACCCGCTTCATCGGCCAGAACGTGCGCCCTCCGCGAGGCAACGAACTCCTCGTCTTCGAGCGGCGGGAGGTCGTCGCCCGCCCTCCCGCGGCTGACCCGCCGAGGCGATTTCCGCGACGAACTCGACCACCATCTGGAGATCCTGCTGGCCAAGCCCGGGGCAATGGCCGGCTCAACCGCGCTGGTCACGCTCGCCAGAACGGTTCGTTCACGGAGGTCCACGAAGCATTCTGGGCCGAAGCACGCGCGGCCGGAACTCGCGCGCTGATCGAGGTTCTGCTGCTGCACCGACGGATGCCTGTAACTGCCGTCGAGCAGGGCATGGCCGCCGCGATCCGGGCGGGCTCCAGCAGCCCGGACGTGGTTGCCGTCGAGGCCCGCAGAGCAGTTGCCCTGGCCCCCGCCCCACCCGAGAACCCAGACGACGAAGGTGACCCGCCGCCCTGGGCCGAGCCCAGCGGCGTGGCGCCTCCCGCAAGGGAGGCCGGCCACAGCCATTTCGGGCCCGGCCGTCAAGTCCCAGTGCCGACCGCACCATCGCCCGCACTCGCCCAGCCGCCGCAGACACTGAGCCTGCGTCATCTTGATAATCGCTGGTCAGCAGGGCTGGCGTGACGTTCGTTCGGGGTGCTCGTGCAGGTCGTGGGCGACAGTCTGCGGTGTAGATCGTCTGGCAGGGCGGTTTCGCCGGTTCCTGCCTGCCGCTGCCGGTAGGGCTCCTACGATCCGGGGCATGGTGGACCCCGAGACGCTGGAACGGATCGCCGCGCGGCGCGCGGAGTTGGACGGGCTGGAGGAACGGCTGGTCAAGCAGTTGGAGGAGGTGCGGGCCGAGCGGGACGAACTGGCCGTCGCGATCCGGGTCCTTGAGCGGATGAGCGAGCGGATCACCGAGGAGAGTGCTGCGGTCGCGCCGGTATCTGCGCAGGTGGGCGGCCGGGCGGTGCTGATGATCCCGCACCGAGAGCCGGGTGTGGAGGAGACGGCGCTGCCGCCGGAGTACCAGCGCATCCTCACCGTCGTACGGAAGGCCGGCGGGCCGGTCATGGTCCGGCAGGTCGGCGAGGAGCTGGGGCTGGACACCGGGGTGCGGGGCAAGCTGGAGCCGCTGCGCGGGAAACTGAGCAAGCTGGCCGACCGCGGCTGGCTGCACAAACGTCCCGACGGGAAGTTCGCCTCCCGCCTGTGACCGCCCGCACCACCGGTAACGGCACGTTGGCGGGGGCGTAACCGAGTTGTCCCCGGCGGCGGTTGGAAATGTGTGAAGAACGCCAAAGAGCACGCCGAGGACACCGTCTCCCTTGTCTACGAGTGCCGGCGCGGAGATGCTGCCGTGGGTGAAGACCCCAGCAACTCCGACGGCGAATGCTGCATCGCTCCCACGGTCCCGGCGGGCCAGTTCGGCCCCGAGCTCGCGATCCGCTTGATCGACGGCACCTGAGTCACATCACGTGCCCGACCGCCCCGTTGGCGCCTTGCCAACGGGGCGGAGGGAGGGCTTCAATATCGGCCGCAGGGGCGGATTCCCCTGCCTACAAGGGCGATCCGGTTCGGGACCGGCGTGCCCGGATCTTTGCCGCCGCATCGCGGAGCAGGCCGGGTGTCAGCCGGCGGTGGACGGCGGAAGACGGTGTCCAGATGATCCGGCCGAGGAGCCGGTCATAGCGCAGGACCGTGGCCAAGGACACCCGCCCATCGGCTACCCGGACGACGAGGTTGCCGCTGAGAAACCACGAAGCCGCCTCGAGCCTGACCCAGCCTTCGCCACGTTCGGCGAGCCGCCAGCCGGCCACGGTGTCCGGCGATCGCCCCCGGCTGAGCCGCAGACCGAGCAGGCCACGCCAGATCACTCGTTCCGGGAGGCTGGGCAGGTCGCCGAACATCGCCCGGGCCCACTCCTCCGGGCTCGCCCCAACGTCCGCGGTGAGGGTGAACATGTCGACATAGTCGGCGTCGGGCAAGGAACTGAGGGTGAGCACCGGCGCCGCGACATTGCCCTTCCCCACGGCACTTTCGATGGTTTCCGGGCTGCCGCCTTCCTGATCTGGGCCACCGCGCTCCTGCCACGCGCGTTCCCATTGCCGGGTCAGTGCCGGGTAGACGATGAGATACCGGAACGGCGCGACGGCGGCCATGTACAGCCGGCCGATCAGGCCGTTGGGCTTCACGAGGACCGCCATGCGCAGCTCGTGCTCGCCGCTCGCGGTCGGCACCCATCCGAGGTGCATGATCGTGTGAACGGTTTTGTTCGCCAGTTCCCGGGCGCACTCGTTGTCGAGCCCGTACACCGGGGTGAACGGGCCGTATTCAGAGCCACTCGGGACCTCGCGGAGGTCACGCGGCAGGCGGTCGCGCAGCGACGGAACCCGCGCCGCGATACCCCCTTCGCGCTTGTCCAGGCCAAAGAGGGCGCCGACCTTCCAGCGCACCGCGAAGAGGAACCGGACCAGTGGGGACTGGCTCGCGGGTCCGTCGGCCGCATCCATCGCGGCGAGCATCGTGGAGAAGTCATCGGGTCCGGCGCCAGGCGTGCGGTAGGCCCACACATCCTCCAGCCGGAAGTCTCGGGTGAGCTCGTGGATCCGCCACGGCTGATCGGTGTGGGCTGCTTCTGGGAGCCTCATTGCCACTACCGCCTTCACTGTCGTGAGACATATACGGGTGCGTATATGGAAGCCTAGTACACTTATACGGCACCGTATATTTCTGGAGAAGTGAGGTGGGGCACGTCGTGGGCACTATTCGCACGCCGCGTGGCAGGTGGGTCGAGGAAGGGCTGCAGGCCCTGGCCGACGGCGGCCCGGATGCCGTCCGCATCGAGACGCTGGCGAAGCGGATCGGCGTGACGAAGGGCGGTTTCTACGGGTGTTTCGCCGACCGCGGCGCGCTGCTCGAGGCGATGCTGGACGCCTGGGAGCG
The DNA here is from genome assembly GCF_055566095.1 of Streptomyces sp. NPDC027962. Classification (NCBI taxonomy): domain Bacteria; kingdom Bacillati; phylum Actinomycetota; class Actinomycetes; order Kitasatosporales; family Streptomycetaceae; genus Streptomyces; species Streptomyces sp. NPDC027962. The sequence continues at coordinate 18,867 of NZ_JBVHTA010000004.1, read as the reverse complement.
GGAGAGTATCGATGAGGTGCTCGACCGCGTCGAGCACGAGGGCGGCGACCCCAAAACCAAGATCCAGCGTGCGGGCGCACTCACCTTCTCCAACCACCGTCTGCTGCCCATCGATCTGGCGATCCGCGACTGGGCCCGGCGCGATGAGGCGGTCGCCGAGCGCTTGCGAAGGGTCGACAACGGGCGCATGGCGCTGCTGCGCCAGATGATCGGCACCTTCTGCTCCGACGCAGATGAGGTCGAGGCCCGCAGCCTGCTCGCCTTCTGCGTGGCAATCGGTGAAAACTTCCTCGCCGCCGACCACGGCGAGCGCACCCGAGTCGAGGTTCTCGCCCGCGCCGCCGACCTGCTGCTCAACCGGCCTGCACCAGGTCGCGCGTGAAGCGCGAGGAGCCCAGGCAACGGGAAGCGTGACCTGGGTTCCTTCGGAGCGGTTTGAGGAGCCTAGCGGCTCAGTAGACCTCCATCCCGTACCAGGACAGCGCGGTGGGCGGCTGTCTGCCGTGTAGATCGTCTGGCAGGCGGTTCGGCGGTTTCTGCCCCTCGCTGTCGATGAGCCTTCTACGATCCGGTGCATGGTGGACTCCGAGGTGTCGGAGCGAATCGCCGCGCGCCGCGCGGAACTGGACGGACTCGAAGAACAGCTGGTCAAGCAGTTGGCGGAGGTGCGGGCCGAGCGGGACGAACTCGCCGTCGCCAAACGGGTTCTGCAGCGGTTGAGCGAGCAGATAGTCGAGGAGCGTGCGGCGGCTGCGCCGGTGACGGCATCGGTGGGCGGCCAGACGCTGCGAATGGTCCCGCACCGTGCGTCGGGCGTGGAGGAGACCGCGCTTCCGCCGGAGTACCAGCGCATCCTCTCCGTCGTACGGCAGGCCGCCGGGCCCGTCATGACCCGGCAGGTCGGCGAGGAGCTGGGGCTGGGGCTGGAGACCGGCGTGCGGGGCAAGCTGGAGCCACTGCGTGGAAAGCTGAGCAAGCTGGTGGGCCGCGGCTGTCTGCGGAAACTGCCTGACGGCCGGTTCGCCACCCGCCTGTGACTTCCGGCGGCGGTCCTTGTTTACCAGTGCCGCCTGCCGCTGTCGACGCGCACCCTCAACTACCTCGCTGACCTGCTGCGACGCCATCTCAAGGCGATACGGTCGCGCTGGCGGGCCCTACCGCCCGGGAGGATCGCGGTGATCGTCCTGGCCGTGCTGCGGCACGACCAGCGCCTGGCCGACTTGGCCGGCGGCAACGACATCTCCGCCACCACCATCCGCCGCTGGCGGGACGAGGTCATCGGTCTGCTCGCCGCGAAGGCCCCGCGCCTGGACCGCACCCTGAAGAAGATCGCGGGGCGCGGCGGCGAGGTCGTCCTGATCGACGGCACTCTCATCCCCACCCAGCGCCGCACCGGCCAAGCGAACCGGCCGAACTACTCTGGCAAGCACCACCGCCACGGCCTTCACTTCCTCGCCCTGACCGACGACAACGGCCGCCTGATCTGGATCTCCGCCGCCCGCCCCGGCCGCACCCACGACATCACCGCCGCCCGCCACGACCGCATCCTGTCCCACCTGCGCGAAGCCGGTCTCGGGGCGTTGGCGGACCTCGGCTTCCTCGGCCTGGACGACGACGCGGACGACCCTGTGGTCGTCACCGGCTACAAGGCCACCCGCGCCCGCAAACTCACCACCGGCCAGATGGAAGCCAACCGGGTCCTCGCCGCAGGACGCGCCCCCGTCGAACACGGCTTCGCCCACCTGAAGAATTGGCGGGTCCTCACCAAGCTCCGCACCGACCCCGCCCGCGCCACCCACCTCCTGCGCGCCCTGCTCGTCCTGACGAACCTCGAAGTCAACCGGTGACAGACGATCTACACCGCAGACTGCCGCCCACGACCAGCACGAGCACCCCAGAGGACCGTCACGCCAGCGCCCCTGACCAGCCAACTTCTAGATGGCGGAGGTTCAATGCGGGTCTGGCCACCCATTGGCGGGCCAGGGCGGTCAGCTCACCGATCAAGGCCGCTGTGGCCGGGCTCCAGCGAGCCTGGCGCAGATGCACCGTCATGGTCCAGGCGACCGACTACGCCCCCGGCGACCCGATCTGGGATCACACCGGCACCCGGCGCAGCTTCGCCTCGCTGGAGCCGTACGCGGCCACCAGCGACCTCGCCCGGCGCCACCCCAAGACCTTCCGCCACGTATGCGCCGACGGCCACTCCATGCCCGCCCCCCTCCCACGGCCACGGGATGCGTGCCGACCGCGCCCCGGCCGGCTACCGGCAGCGCAGCGGCAACCAGCTCCTGCCCTCGCCGACCGCCCGCCGCCGCGGGCCAGCCCCGGGAGGTGGCCGGGGGCGGCGGGCAGCCGCACCGCGCCGATCTGGCCCGGTCCTGGGCTGAGTTACGCGGCTCGGTCGTAGGTGTAGTGCCGGGTGTGGTCGAGCATGTCGGCCGGGGTCACATCGTTCCAGGGGCGCATGGTGTCGTGGAGGTCGACGACGTGCGCGGTGCCTGACTCGGGGAGGTACGGGGAGTCGGGGTGCAGGGCCTGCCACTCGGTCCAGAGCTTGTCGATGAAGGCGTGGTGCAGCCAGAACACCGGGTCGTTCGGTGAGACTCCGGTGGCCATCTGGCCGCCGACCCAGACGTGCACGCGATTGTGCAGATTCACTCCACGCCAGCCTTCGAGGTGGTTACGGAAGCCGTCGGACGCGCTGTTCCAAGGCGGCATGTCGTAGGTGCTCATCGCGAGGACGGTGTCGACCTCGGCGCGTGTGGGGAGTTGGCGGCCGCCTGCGCCGAGCGCCCGGCGCAGGTAGTCGCGTCTGTCGACCCGTATGGAGATGCCCCAGCCGCCCGTGGCGGCGGCGAACGGCCCGTCCATCACCTGTCCGTCCCTGCTGCGGCCGCTGCCACCGAGGAAGTCCGCCGCCCAGAGCGAGGCGGCGGGGGTGCGGTCGGCGGTCCAGTCCCAGTACGGGAGGGCGACGGACGGGTCGATGGACTGCAGGGCATGCTCGAATTCGATGAGGAAACGTCTGTGCCAGGGCAGGAAGGACGGGGACCGGTGGCCGACCCGGTCGCCGCTGTCGGTGTCGCCCATGATGAAGGCGTTGTGGGTGGTGACGAACGAGTCGTACCGGCCGCTGCGCTTGAGTGCGAGGAGTGCGTCGACGAAGGCGCGCTTCTCGGTGCTGGTCAGCTCTGCCTGGTTTTTGCGTACGGTCATGGTGGCTGGTGCTCCGGGCTCAGGAGAGGTTGAGAGGGACGAGGGCCGCGCCCTGGAGTTCCCGGACAGCGGCGCGGGCCGCGGCGCGCGGTGTGGGGAGCGGCTCGTAGTGGGTGACGACGCTGATCCAGGTGCCGTCGGTGTTGCGCATGAGGTGTAGTTCCTCGCCGTCGATGTGCACGGTCCAGCCGCCGCTGTGGTGGTCGTGGTGGCCGCCGCCGTGGCTGGGCGCGCCCTGGATGCGCCGGCCCAGGTAGACCTCGTCGAAGGCACCTGATGCGTCGTGCGTATGCGGCGTGGCCGGTGTGTGCGGTGCTCGGTCACGTGCGCTGCCGATGGCGGGCGTGGCGCTGATGACGGCGAGGCCGCCGACGGCGCCGACGGCGCTGAGGGCCTGGCGGCGGGTGAATCGGGACATGGAGGGTCTCCCCAGGTGCAAGCTGCTTCGGGACTGCGGTGCGATCGGCACCGCAGTCGCCATGCCTACCTGGGCCCGGCCAGTGAGCCGAAACCGGCGGTACGGGGTTGGTCGCCAAATGGACAACTCAGTATGTGTGGTACAAACTTGAATGGAGTTGATCTTGCTTTGGCGCCACCTTCACCTCATCCGTGCGGCGAATATTCCGCCGCCGACGTGGTCAAGATGTGAAGAATTTGCGGCAAGAGGTCGCAAGTTGTGTCCATCCTCACGTTCTCAATATGACTGGAACATATGCATGCGCCCGGCGCTCGTGAAGACGATTCGAGCGAGCTCCAAGGCCCCGCGGCCGGAAGCGAGGTGGACCGAGCTTCCGGGGCGGCCTGCCAGGAGGGGGCCACCCCTTCGGGGCATTGCCCGTCACGCGAGCCGATGTCGGTACTCACGCCGCCCTCGTGTCGCGGGGTCGGCAGCCGCGGCGTTTACGGGAACGGCGCCTTCTGAGCGGCCCTGGCCCACAAGCGGGCACTGCCCGAAGCATGCACGGTGGCGCTCCGCATGGGGCGGCGCGCCAGACCGGTTGCTGCTGTGCCCATCGGTCGCCGAAAGTCCGGAGCGTATGACCGGCCTCCAGCCGGTACACGGTCGGCCCGGGCCGGTCCCGTCCACTCGTCGGTCGTCGCCCGGCCGCCCGACCAGGTGGACCCAGGCTCGCTGCGTCTGGGGTCGCGCCTGGAGAAAGCCGTTGAGCTGCTGCCCGTTGCCCCGAACACGGCTTGGCCTGGTGGGCGATGCGCTAGCGTCGAGACTCGCATCGTGGTTGTGACATCCCGCGACTCCTTATTTCGGCGGGCTCTGGCCTGCAGGCTCTGGCCTCGGTCGGCGATTCTGCGCGCACGCCCCGGGGCTTGCCGCAAGCCCCCCGGCGCACTATATGTTGATCACGGAGAGGAGTTGGGTGCTCCCGTCCCTTCCTCGTCCGCTGTGGACGAGCATCCCATCGTCAAGCGGCGGCACTCGTACGACGTGACGTCGGCCCGGGATGCTCTCCCAGAGGGGCGAGCGTCCTACTGCCCTACGCGGCCGTCGATGCATTCGCGCAGCAGATCGGCGTGCCCGCAGTGCCGGGCGTATTCCTCGATCCGGTGGACCCACAGCTCCCGGACAGCGGTACCGTCCTGACCCACCCGTGTGCCCAGATCCGGGTACTCGGCCAGCAATTTATCGGTGGCGGCCTGTTCGCGAGCAAGATCGGCGAATGCTCCGTCGACGAGCGCCTGCTCAGCAACTGCTCCCTCGAAGTCGGCATCACCCGGTCCGTACAGCTTCGGTGTCGGACCTCCTGGCAGAATCCAATCGCGCCAGTCCCGCTCCACCTCGGCGAGATGGCGGACCAGACCCAGCAAGGACATGGTCGACGGCGGCACCGACCGGCGCGCCAGTTTCTCCGGATCCAACCCCTCGCACTTCATCTGCAGGGTCAGTCGATAGTCGCTCAGGAAGTCCTGCAGCGTCGCCAACTCGCCGTCCGCGCTGACTCCGTCACGGTTGCGGGGGTCCTCGTCGGGGTCCGCCCACATGTCGGGGTAGACGCTGGCCTGGGTCCATCGCTCGGGTACGTCGCTCATTGTGTTCACGATGCTGAGCAGTGGTCAGACATGCAAGCGCGATTTCATGCGTGCCTGCAGGCGCCGGGCGCCCGTACCAAGCTCCGGCTCGCCCGTCCTCGTGTCGTCCAGGACCTGCGGCCCAGGTACGGGTGCGGCCTCCCGGTGCGGCGGGCGCGGTGGTTTGTCAGTGGTGGCTCGTGGTGGAGGAGTCGCTCGACTACAGCGCAGGGGGAAGCATGTCCGCGACCGACCAGCGTCGTCATGCCGAGGCGCGCACTGCAATCCGTCGATCGGCCACGAGCCGACACGCCCCTTCCTGGCCCCAGGTGAGCGGCTGGACGGCTACGGGCCGGTGAACTTCCGCCCGTTCACCGGCTCGTCGCTGCTGACAGTCCGTGAACATGTGGTCGTGCTGGGCGGTGACCCCGCGGAGCTCGAACCGGTCCTTCCAGGATGTCCCGGACGATTGCGACGCCCGTGTCGACGCCTTCTGGCGCGAGGTGGAGGCACGAGGCTGAGGGGCGACAGCATCTGCACCGGCCGCGATCCAGGAGCCGTCCACGGGTCGCCCCTCCGACCGGGCGCGGCGTGTAAACCCCCCTGAACAGGCGGGCCCCGGCCGTCCGCCTTGTCCTTGACCCTCATCCCGGGGCTGGCGAATACTCGCGCATGTCCGCTCATCCGAGCGAATTGGCGTATAGCTGACCACAGGTTCCGAATCGACACAGATCCGGCGAACAAGATGCAGAGGTGGCCCCCGACCGAGGCCGACCGCTCCGCGCCGGAAGAACCTTACGAGGGGGAAGCCCATGAACAGCGGTCCGGAGAACTGCCGTTCGTGCCACGTCGATGCCCACAACGACCACCACCACCATGAGCACCTTCCCGGGCAGTCGCAGCAACTGCTGGGCCGGTTGCGTACCGCCCTGGACAGTCTGGACGGGCTCACCGATGCGCTCTCCGCGATGGTGCCGCCCTGTTGTGACCGGCGGCAAGAAACCCACAGCGCATCTGAGGCCGGAGGTGACGACGTGTTCACCGCGGTGCGCGCCGGAGCGCGCTTCGAGCTGCTGGAGGCGCGCCCCACCCTGCCGGCGGGCTGCCTCACGGGTACGCCTGCCCACCACCGCCTGATCGTCGACCTACCCGCGGTGGAGAGTCCGGGCGCCGCCGCGCGGCTCGCTGCCGCGACCGGCCGCGGCGCCCTCGTGCGCACCGTCGCCCTGCTGCCCCTGCACATCGCCGTCGCCGACCGGGAGCGCCTCGCGGTCGCGCTGGACCTGGGCCGCGGCCCCGCCGTGGTGCACACGACTCGCGCACCCGGGACCGCCCAGGACGTGGCCCGCCTGTTTCTGGAGCACTGGTGGCCCAGGGCCCGGCCGTGCGCACCGGGGTTCCTCGTCCCCCGGGGTGCGCTGACCGGGACCGAGGCCGCCGTCATCGATGGCCTCGCGCAGGGGCTGACGGACGAGAGCGTCGCCCGCCGGGTCGGCGTCACCCCGCGAACCGTGCGCCGCCATGTCGCCGCCGTCTCCGAACGCTTCGGCGCCACCTCCCGGCTCCAGCTCGGACTGATCCTCGGCCGTCGGGCCACCACCCCCGCGACGCCGGACCCGGCTGCCGGCGGCCCCGCCCCGACACGAGTCGCGCTGCCGCCGCCCGGCACTGCGGTGCCGGTGCCGGTTCAGGGATAGGGCAGGGGGTTCGTGTTCAGATCCCCGAACGCCAGCGGCCGCTCCCGCCGACCCGCTTCGAAGGGGACCCGGCCGTACCGTGGGTTGCCGAGCCCCGGGGCCTGCGGCGGGTACGGCGGGCTCAGTTCCGGCATCACCACCTTCATCAGGCTGGTATGCCGGAACTGCGGCAGGGAGAAGTCGAACGCGATCGGGTCCCAGCCCCGCTCCTCGAGCAGCCCCATCAGTGCGTCCCAGCGCCTCTCGGGCGCCTCGCCGGCCCGGCGCCGGGGCAGCTCGGACAACGGGATCTCCTCGCCGCCGTCGTAGAACCATGAGACCCGGTCCCTGTTCTCCTCGAAACCGTAGAACGGAATGACCTGGATGTAGTTGGTGAAGTCCGCGGCCTGCGCGTCCTTGCCGATGGCGAACTGACGGCCGAACGCCTCGGTGAACTCCCAGTCCGGAGTGGCCAGCGAGATACGCAGACTCCGTTCGGCCTGGGAGTACTCGGTCAGTGCCGACAGCATCGCCTCCTCCGTGTCGTCGCTGACACCGCCGCCCGCGAAGTAGCTGTAGCGGCGCAGCCAGCCGTCCCGTTCCACCGCCGTGAGCACGGGATAGTCGTGCAGGTCGAGATTGTGCAGGTAGAAGCCGATCTCGCCGGGCTGCTCGCCTGCCGTCCCCAGCAGGCGCCGCAGGGCCCGGTTCTTCAGCGGCCGGTCGATCACGACCCGGTCGAGCGGGACGCCTCCGTACCACCGCAGATTCACCGCGTCGCGCTCGAACAGCTCCAGCACGCCGTGCCACAGCGCGTCGCGTCGGCTGATGTGGCTTGCCAGCCCGCCGCTCGGGGCGAGACCGATCATCGGCTCGTCCGGCCCGTGCAGGTAGAAGAGCATCACCAACTGCGCCGGGACGTACACCTCTTCACCCGAGCGCAGCCGCCTCCCGGCGATCCAGCCCAGCTCGGTGTCCTCCGTCCACGCCTCGTACAGCGGGTCGATGGCCAACTGCTCCGGGGCGAAGACCGGGAACTCCTCCGGATGCAGGCACGGCACACCCTTGCCTGTGAGCGTCCGGTACGAACCGGTCAGGATCCGGTCCATGTACGTCAGGTACGCCAGCGAGCCGAGCACCCGCTCCACCGCCTCGCCCACCGACGACGCCGTCGTGCCGAACAGGTCGTGGCCCTTGCCCCCGCCGTACACCTGGCCGCCGAACCCGGTGCTGAGGCCGGGCAGACCCAGCAGCCTGGACATCACGTGGTCGAGGTCGAAGTACTGCCCGTGCGCCACGTACATCGGCTTGCCCAGCCCGGAACGGAAGTACGTCGTGAAGGTACGCAACGGACCGTGCGGGTGGTAATGGTCGAGGACCTCGTTGATCGCGCCGAACTCCACGTCGTTCAGGGACGGTTTGAGCAGCCGGTCCCGGTGGTTGAGCCATTCGCTGCGCAGCGCCGGCGTGCGGGCGCCTGTATGGGGCGGTGTGCTCATCGGGTTCCCTCCCAGGTGGACTTGCGACGGGCGATCCAGACGATGACCCCGGCCGCGACCAGCACCAGCGCCAGCTTCGGTAGTTCGGCGGCCATCGGCCGGCCCAGATAGGCGTCGACGGCCGCGTCGATGACCGGCGTCATGGGGTTGACGGCGGTGATCGCCTGGAGCCAGCCGGGGAACGAGTCGCGCGGGACCGCCGCGCCCGACCCGAGGAACAGCACGAAGAACAGCCCGGTCCCGATGATCTGCACGCTCCGCGCGGGCAGATCGAGGCTGCCGAGCAGTACCCCGGCGGCGAACGTGAACGCGAGACCGACCAGCACCGCGAGCGCGAACTGCGCGGGCGAGGCCAGCAGCACCCCGTAGGCGGCCGCGACCACCGCCAGCAGCACCCCGGTGGCCAGTGTGAACATCAGCAGCCCCACCACCACCTGCGACAGCCAGAACCACCACATCGGTACCGGTGCCAGCCGGTAGCGGCGCAGGATCCCGCTGGCCCGGCACTCGGCGATGTTGATGGCGACGCCGAGCACCCCCAGGTTCACCGCGATGGTGACCACGATGTGCGCCACGTACTCGTCGATGTAGCGCACCCCGTCGCTGCTCTCCGTGCCGTATGCGACGCCGAGGAACAGCAGCATCGCCATCGGGAAGACAAGGGTGAAGAACACGGCGGCGGGTTCCCTCAGGAACAGCAGTATCTCGATACGGCACAGCCGTCGCAGCCCGCGCGGCGCACGGCGCGCCAGGGGGACGACCGGTGCCGGGGTCTCAGTCACGCTCATAGGGCGTCCCCGTCCGGGTCAGATAGAGGTCCTCGAGGTCTGTGGGGCCGGTGGAGAGCGCGGCGAGGACCGGGCGTACGTCGTCCCGGGCGGGGTCGCCCGGCCGGGACTCGCCTTCCAGGCACGCGCGCAGTACGGCGACCGCCTTCTCGGCGAAGCCGTCCCCGCCGTACGCGTAGTGGGTGCCGGCCACCACCCGGGAGGCGGCCCAGCCCGGCACCCGGCGCAGCACCTCCTCCGTCCAGGGCCGGTCGGGCAGTCGGACGCGGGTGGTGAGCCCTGCGGCGCCGAGCAACTCGCCGACCGGGCCCTCGGCCGCGATACGGCCCCCGTCGAGCACGTACACACGATGGCAGCGGCTCTGCGCCTCGTGCAGATCGTGCGTGGCCAGGAGGACGGCTGTCCGGGAGCCGGTGAGCTGCTCCAGCACACCCCACATCTCCAGACGGGCATGTGGGTCCAGGCCCGTCGTCGGCTCGTCCAGGAGCAGGACCGGTGGTCGGCCCAGCAGCGCCAGGGCGAGGGTGAGCCGGCGCTTCTGCCCGCCGGAGAGCCGCCGGTAGAACACCCTGCTGTGCGCGGTCAGCCCGATCCGCTCCAGCAGATCCGCGGGGTCCCACGGCTCGTCGTAGAACCCGGCGAACAGGTCCAGCGCCTCACCGACGCGCAGCCGCTCGGCGAGGCTGGACTCCTGCAACTGCGCGCCGAACGCGAGGTGGTAGGCAGCGGGGCCCGCCTCGCGCGTCAGCCCGGCGACGGTGACCGTGCCGCTGTCCGGCCGGCGGATTCCCTCCACGCACTCCAGGAACGTGGTCTTGCCGGCGCCGTTGGGGCCCACGAGCCCCACGATCTCGCCTTGGTGGACGCGGACGGAGACCCCCTTGAGCACCGCATTGCCGCCGTAGCTCTTGTACACGCCTGCCGCGTCGAGCAGCACGCGGCCGCCGGACGGCGGCGAAGGGTCCGGCGGGTCGGACGGGTCCGGTCGGCGGGACGTCTCGTTCGTCGTCATGGGTGTGTCTCCTGTGGGTCGCGGGGACCTGGGGGCGGGGCGCCGCCGTGCGATGGGCCCGCGGTCTCCGGTGGGCCGTTGTGCGGCGGCGGGCCGGTGTCCCGTCGGCCGCTTCCATGTGGTCCGTTGACGTGTGGACCGGATTCCCTCGGTCCGGTGTCCTGCGGGCCGGGCAGGGCGTCGGCCGGCCACGGACCGGCGAGCGTCTGCGCCGCCGCCGGCAGTGCCGCGAGCGCGGGCAGCGCCTCCAGTTCGCCCCTCAGTGCCAGGACGCCGGTGGCCCAGGGGCCCGCCGCCTCCGACCGGTCGGCGAGCGCGTCGACAGCGCCGCCTGTCGCCGCCGTCAGCACGGCTTGGCGCGGCAGCCCCGCCCGCTCCCACCAGGACAGTTCGTCGTACAGCCCGTACCCGGGGACCAGAGCCACGCCCAGCGCGTCGCTGCCCGGCAGCAGCGTCACCCCGCTCGCGTGCGCGGTCGCCAGCGCCTCCAGCAGGAACGCCCAGCCGGCGTCGAACTCCTTGCGCGCCGCGCCCTTGAGGTGCTCGAAGCCGAAGTGTTCGCGGGCATACTTGCGTCCGAACACCATGCCGGGCCCGCGCATGTCCAGCAGGTACTGGTGGAACGGCGCAATCGGCACCAGCCGGTCCAGCCGGGGCTCGGCCACCGCTTCGTCGAGCAGGGCCGACCTGCGCCAGGAGTGCAGCAGCGGCACGAGCGCCACGCCGTGGCCGGCCAGCACCCTCAGCTGCTCGCCCGCCGCGCGCCGCACCGCCGGATCGGCGAACGCGCGCACCACGGCGCCCGGCCCCCGCCCGCTGCCTCGGCCCTGCCCGGACGGTCCGAGCAGACAGCGGGGCAGATCGCGCACCACCTTCACCCCCGCCTTCGCCGCTTCGGCGGCGCCGGCGAGCCCCGGCTGGTGCGTCACCCCCATCCCATGCGCCCGCGCCGCTGAGACCACCACGGCGAGGAGACCGGCGTCCAGCGAGGGGCCGGTGGCGATCGTGTACGCCCCGTCCGCCGCGAGCGCCTCGACGGCGCGCCGGGCGGCCGCCGCCCCACGCACGAGTCGCGTCGCCGTCGCCGCGACGGGCGGGCCGTCGAGAACCGGCCCTGTCCAGAGCAGCAACGGGCCGCCCCCTGCGTCGAGTTCGGCCAGAGCGGCGCAGGGCTCGGTGTGACCGCCCACGGCGAGGACCACGCCGACGCCGGCCTCGGCAGACATCTCCATGCAGACCCGGTGGGGTGCCAGGGCGTCGCCGTCGATCATGCGGTTGAAGTAGCCGGTCACCCGGGCGCAGGCGTCGACCGGGCCCGGCAGCAGCACGCCGTGCCGCCGCACGGGGTGCCCCGCCGGCGGTGGGGTGCCCACACCCCAGTCGGCCACCCGCCCGTCGGACACCAGGACCCAGCCGTCAGCCGACCAGCGGCGGCCGTCGCACAGCAGCGGTGCCGTGTGCACCGTCATCGAGCATCCCTCCTTCCGGGGTGTCGACGCCCTTGCGGCGCGTCATGCGCCGGCAGGCCAGGAACTGGAACACCAGATGGGCGGTCAGGGCCGGCAGCAGCGTCCCGGCAGCAACCGTCAACGCGCCCCACACCAGACCGTGCACCGCCTTGGCCGGTACGGCCGACAGCCCGAACGACGCGTGGTGCACCCCGAACAACAGGGCCTGGAGCACGAGCGCTGCCCCGAGTGGCACCGCCTCCCGGAGCCCCGTGAGCAGGTAGCCGCGGAACAGCACCTCCTCCGCGACGGCAGTCACCAGCCCGAGCGCAAGGAGGCCCCGCGGGCTGCTCGCCCACGCCCCCGCCGCCCGCATTCCGGCGGCCTCGCCGCGCGCAGGCCGCGGCGCGGCTCGGCCGGCCGCTGTTGCCGGCGGCGTGTCCGTGTGGGCGGCGGGGCCGCCCCCGGGCCGGACCGCCGGGTCCCCCGCGCCCGGCGGTCCGGCGAATCGGCGGGTCAACACCCGCTGGGACAACATCAGTTCGCCGATGTAGCCGACAGCGCCCGCCACGGCCCCTCCGACCACCGCCGCGCCGAGCAAGAGACCGCCGCCCGTCCCGAGTGGCTCCCGGGCCCACAGGCCCAACGCTCGCGGATCGAACCCGGTGAGCGCCGCCGCGATGAGCGCTGCCGCCGCCACGACCCCGGCGTACAGCACGGGCGCGAGCCGCTCGACCGTCCTGCGCGCCGCACGGCCGCCGGTCATGGACCTCCCGTACCGCATGCCGACCGCGATCACGGCGCCGAGCAGCAGCGCGAACGCGGGGAGGACAGTGACGACCAGCAGCAGCCGACCCATTCGGTCACCGCCCGCCGGGCAGGCCGCAGGCGAACATCAGTGAGACGAACGCGTCCCGGCCGTCCAGCCGCAGCAGATCGTTGGCCGCGTCGTCGTCGAATGCCGCCACCGCACAGGTGTTCAGCCCGAGAGCTGTGGCGACCAGATAGAGGTTCTGGGTGAGCACCCCCAGGTCGACGTGGACGAAGCGGTAGGACCGGACGCCGTACTTCCACTCCACGCGGGACATGTCGACCGACAGGAACAGCACAGCGGGCGCGTGGAACAGCCAGTCGGCCGCGATGCCGGCCTCGGCTACCTTGCCTCGCATGTTGCCCGTGTCGACGTGCACGAGTTCCGGTGCGGACGGGCGGTAGCAGTACAGACCTTGCGCCAGCCCGTCGACCGCGTTCGCCACGACGTACAGATCGACAGGGGCGAGACCACCCGCTGACGGAGCCCGGCGCACCGGAAAATCGCGCACGTTGTAGCCGGGCCGATGACCACGGATGCCGGCGGCCTGCTCCAGCAGGGCCGCCAGGGTGGCGAACTCGAGCGGCCGGGCGGCGAAGGTGGTGCTGGAGTGCCGCTGTTCGATCGCGTCGGCGAGGGTGATGTCCGGCAGTGCGCGGGGCGCGGGCAGCGGTACGGCCGGCAGGCCCTTCAGCGGCGGTTCGGCCGGACGCGGGCGCGCCGCCTGGAGAGCCCGGGGGTCGATCATGTCGTCGCAGACGCCCGATCGCAGCCTGCGGTGCACCAGGTCGCGCAGCCGCAGCGGCCGGTCATCGGCGTCCGCGGCCGCGCCGTCGAGGAGGCTGCGCACGGCGGGCAGGTCACAGGCGCGGGTGCCGAGCGCCGCCGCCAGTTCCTCGTCGCCCGGCCGCTCCGGCGTGTCAGGAATCTGCGGGGCCGGAGATGCCTGGGGAGTCTGCGGTGCCGGTGGTGACTGGGGAGCGGTCGTCATGCGGAACCTCCGGTGTCGGGGCGCGCCGCCCGGCCCGCTTCCTCGGAGGGAGCGGCCGGGCGCAGGGCCACCACGGCCAGAGCCGAGCGCTCCAGGCCGTCGCAGTGCAGCAGGGTGTCGAGTTCGTCGTCGTAGAAGTCCGTGACGGGCAGCGGGGCGTAGCCCGCTTGCTGGGCGAGCCCGCACACCACGTCGGTCAGGACACCCGCGTCCATGAGCATGCGGCGGTATCCGCGAGGACCGCCGGCGAGCATGCTGCGCCAGGGCACGCCGGTGACGACGACGGCGGCCTCGCTGGCGCGCAGGGCGTCGGCGGCGGGCTGGTCGGCCATGACCGGGGCGAGCGCCGCCGGGCCGTCCAGCCGGCGTTCCACCCACAGGGCGTCCTCGCCCGGCTGCTGGCGGCACAGCGCGTCCGCCGCGACGACCATGAGGTCGCAGCTGTAGAGCAGGGTCACCAGTCGGCCGCCGGCTCCGAACGGGGCACACAACGTGCCAAGTGAGTCGGGTAGTTCACCGTGAGGTCGCCGTACCTCGTTCGAGGGGCCGGTGAAGTCCTCCGCACGGTGGCGTCCGCACGTGGTGAAGTACCAACGGCGTACGCCCTCCTGCTCGGCGTCGGTCAGCCGGTGGTCGGGACGGTGCCTCGACAGCCGACTGTTGAAGTGGAACAGCTCGGCGACGTCGTCCTGCGCGGGTGCGACGCGGTTGACGAACCCGGCGGCCTTGCCCGGCGCCAGTTCCACGACATTGGGGGAGGGGATGAGGGTCTGCTCCAGCGTCCGCCGCAGCAGGTGGTCGAGCCCCGGCGTATGGACCGAGGTCGTGTTGACGGATGACATGGGTGCCGTCTCCTCGCGGGACTACAGGAAGGGGTGCCGGAACGAGGGGCGGTGCTCGGTGCAGACCGGGCAGCGGGGCAGCCGCAGCACGTGCTCCTGCGTGATCTCCAGCCGTTCGAAGTCGACTCTGATCGCGCGGCCCACCAGGAAGCTCGCGCCGTCGACGAGGAACGGGGCGATGCCGATCGCTGCCCAGGACGCTCCGATGGCCGCGTACGGCCCCAGCAGCGGAGGGATGCCCTCGGCCGTGCGGCCCGCCAGCTCCTCGCTGTACAGCTGGTACTCGCTGCGCAGCGCACGGGAGGATTCGTGCTGGATCTCGTGCTCGTTGTAGCAGGGCGATTCGCCGGGCACGACCAACGGGCCGACGATCAGCTCGCTGCCGTCCGCGTACACCGGTAGCCAGGGCCGGCCCGCCGCCACCGCCGCACGGTTGACCCGGTGCAGCAGGGAGGGGCGGAAGCCGTCGAGGGCGAGGACGACAAGATCGGACCCGTCCAGCAGGTCGGCGAGCTGCTCGTCGTCGTCCATGCCTGCGTCCACGCAAGTGTCAGTGCCTGCGCTTTCCTGCGTACCGGCGGAGTCTGCGGGCAGGACGGGGACATCGCCGACACCGAGTCCGGTGAGCTGCGTGGTGAGCTGGGCGCCGACTGCGCCCTGGCCCAACACGGCCACCGAAGTGTCGGCCAGCGGGCGCACCGGCCGTCCACCGACGATGCTGCGGTACATGGTGAAGGTGGAGGAGCCCTCCGGCACCAGCACCCCTTCGTCCGTCAACTGGCCCACCAGCGCACTCAGTTCCTCCTTGCCCGCCCGGTCCGCGAAGGTCCCCACGACCTCGTCGGGCAGCTGCGGGACGGCGAACTCCCGCAGCAGCGGCCCCAGTACGCGGTGCCGGCCGTCGTCGCGCAGGACCCGCGAATAGCGGGAACGTGCACCGTGGCGCAGCAGCACCTCGTCGTCGGTGCACTGCACCAGGGTCAGGTACGGGTTCCTCACGAGCCGGTCCCCGGTTTGCTGCGGCGCACCGTCCGCCGGCGTCATGGACGCGGCCGGAACGCCGCCGTCGAGCGTTTCTGTCACGGGTTCTCCTCGGTGGGCTGCGCGGATACGGGGCAACCGCCGGGTCCGGCGCGGGCCGGACCCGGCGGCCTGGCACTAGAGCAGCTTCTGCGCGACCGTGCAGTGGCAGTGGCAGCACCAACCGCCCGGCGCGACCGTCGCGTCCGCCGAGAAGTACTTCTCCTCGATCTTGTCGATGATCCGGAGCATGGGACACCTCCTCTCCCGGTTCGGCGATGCCGGAAGTTCGTGGATCGGTCCGCGAACCCCGGCACCGATGGACGCCCCGAACCTAAGGAGCGGTCCGGGGCCGGGACAACGTCTCCGCGGCGTCCTGAAGCGGCGATGACCTGTGGCGGACGTGCACGTGGACGCGGACGTGGACGTGGAGGTGTGCGTGGGCGCGGAAAAAGGACCCGTAGCCCGGGCCCGGGCTACGGGTTACGGGCACCTGCGCGGGCGCCGGGGGCCGGCGGCCGGCGGCGGTGTCTCAGCCGGCGCCCTCACCGAGGCCGTCCTCGCGGACCCGTGAGGCGAGGTCGATCTTCGTGTACGCGGGCCGCCCGGCCTGCTGGTACTTGTACTTGACCCGGTCGAGGTAGTACTTGGCCGTGTGCGGACTGATGCCCGCCCGCCGTGCCGTGCTCTTGAGGGTGAGACCGGAGGCGTAGTCGAGCAGGACCTCACGTTCCTTGGGGGACAACGCGGGCCGGCCGGGGCTCGTGTCGTGTGCCCAGGCGAACGCGAGTTCCGCCGAGTGCGCCGTACCGCCGCTCGCCACCACCGTGACGGCCTCCGTGAGGACGTCCAGGTCGTGGTCCTTGGTCAGATAGCCGTCCGCGCCCGCCGCGATCGCGGAGACGATCCGGACCCGGTCCGCCACCGTGCTGATGATGAGCACGCGGCAGCCCATGGCCCGGAGGCGGCGGATGTTGGCGGCCGGTTCCGAACCGTCCTTGAGCAGCAGGTCGAGCAGTACGACGTCGGCCGCCGGTCCCTCGCCCGTCGCAGCGCCGTCGAACGCCATCAGGTCGTCGACGGTTGCCACCGTCGCCACCAGCTCCATCCCGGGTACCGCCGCCAGCCAGGAGCGCAGGCCGCCCAGCAGCATCCGGTCGTCGTCCACGACGGCGATCCTGATCACCGCGGCCATCGCAGCTCCGCGGGGGCCGGTCCGCTCACCGTGGCCATCGCAGCTCCACGACGGTGCCCTCGCCGGGCGCGCTGTCCACCTCTGCCCGGCCGCCGGCCTCCCGCATCCGGGCGTGCACCGACTGCGCCAGCCCCAGATGACCGGCCGTGTCGCACGTGCCAGGGGCGAAGCCGGCCCCCTGGTCGACGATCCTCACCGTCACGCCGTCGCCGTGCCCGGAGGCGGTGACGAAGGCATGGCCCGTCCCGGCATGCCGCTGAACGTTGTTGAGCGCCTCGCCGGCGGCGTGGGCCAGCGCCGAGACGACCTCGGGCGGCAGAGCGGGCAGGTCGTGGTACTGGGCCGTCACCTTCAGCTCCAAGTCCTCGGCGGCCCGCACGGCGCTCTCCAGTGCGGCACCGAGACCCGGCACAGGCCCCTCCTCCTCGGCGCGCTGGACCAGCCTGCGCAGGTACGCCGCTTCCCGCGCACAACGCGCCCGAACATGGTCCGAGTTGGCGTCGACACCCCCACCGGCGATGGTGGTCAGCGTGGCGAGCACCGTGTCGTGCAGGGCGCGGTGATGGGCCATCCGCTCGGCGTACCGCGCTCGTTCCGCCTCCGCCGTCATCGCCTGCTCGGTCGCCGCGTCGAGCAGGCTGCCCTGCCGGCGCACGTACCACCACAGCACCCAGGCCATCGCCGCGGAGGACAGTACGGAGTTGGTGTGCGCGACGGTGACGGCAGCCCCCGCGCCGGTCATGCGGTATCCGACGACGTGGGTCACGGCGATCAGCAGAATGGCGCCCGCCGCGGGCCACCGCCCCAGTCCGACGGCGGCCAGCGCGCTGGACGAGCCGCCCAGCAGCATCACCCAGCCGATCGTCGGGGCGTCCTGCGCGGCCGCCCAGAAGTACGCGGCGAACGGCAGGACGCACCCCACCAGCAGCACGTCGGCCACGACGGCCGGCGGGCGGAACCAGTTTCCCGACCGCGTGGGGGCAAAGACGAGCACACTGCACACGACGGCCGTCGACAGGAGCAGCCAGCTCACCGGACGGCCTTGTGGGCTTCGGACCACACCCGTGAGACCGACCAGGAGATGGCTGGTTCGGTACAGCAGTGTCGCCAGCACGAGAAACGACTGTGCGCGCTGGAGCCCTGAGCCGATCCGCACCTGATGTCCCTCCGCGACGACCGGATGTCATCCGATCACCGCTATGTCGGGCTCCGCTCGAATCTTGGTGAAACAAGGCAGCAAAGTGGCGTGAAATGACCGGATCCACGCTGTGGACGGCCCTCTTGGCCGCACGTGCGCCCCCCGTACCGTCCGGGTCGCCGTCACTGTCCGAGTCGGCGCCGACGAGCCCCCGTGGGCGCGGGCAACGGAGCGGACGACCGCCGGACCGTGACGTGCCCGCGCTGGTTGGGGGTTGGCGCCGTGTTCGGTGTCGTGTTGCTGCGGCGCTGTCCCGAGCGGGGGCGCATCACCTGGATCGGCAGCGCCGAATTCGCGGCGGCCGGCGAAGCGAGCTCGTCGTCGAGCAGAGCCTGCAGCCGGTCGGCCGGCCGGAAGCCGTGGGTGGCGGGTGGCCGGCCGGATCGCGCTGTCCTGGTGGCGGGTCGGCCGGTCGGCGTCGGGGGCAAGTTCCGGACCCGGTGTGGCCGGCTGGTGAAGCAGGGGATCCTGCGCGTCGGCGAACCATTCCGCCGGCCCGTCGACCGGGAGGCCGGGGACCTCGGTGAGCCTTTGCCGGTGGCTCGCGGTGTACTCCAGGTAGCGGCGCAGCAGGAGTGCCGGGGGAGCGATGGGGTGGTTCTGTGCGGAGCAGGACGTGTATGGCCAGGTCGTCTTCGTCCCGAGTGAGGCCGCGAGGTCGTCGGGTGGGTTCGGTTCTGTGGCTGGGTTGGTGTTGGTGTTGGTGTTGGTGTGGGGGTTAGGCGCTGTTTCTCGGATCATGTGCGGAGCCAGATCACGAGGGTGGCGAGGGTGACGGTGCCGAGGTAGATGTAGGCGCGTTTCTCGTAGCGGGTGGCGACAGCGCGGAAGCCCTTCAACCGGTTGATGGCACGTTCGACGGTGTTGCGCTTCTTGTAGAGCTCGCTGTCGAATCCGGTGGGCCGGCCGCCTCGGGAACCTCGGTTCTGCCGGTGTCTGCGCTGGTCGAGGCGTTCGGGGATGGTGTGCCGGATTCCGCGTCGTCGCAGGTAACGGCGGTTGCTGCGGGACGTGTAGGCCTTGTCCGCCAGGACATGATCGGGTCGGGTGCGAGGCCTTCCGACTCCGGCGCGGGGCACGGAGATCTGCTCCAGCACGTGCTCGAGCTGGGGGCCGTCACCGTAGTGGCCGGGTGTCAGGACGAGG